>CAMRBT010000049.1 GCA_947040475.1 uncultured Brevinema sp. | reverse complement strand
TCCGTTCTAAATATGCCCTTGTATTTGCTTTTCAAAAATCTATTATTCTTCCTATTTTAGGAATATGTATTTATGGTCTTCTTCATAAATATATAGGGTTTACGATTGATAACGAATTTCTCCCTGCCACACTCATGCTTTTAGTAACTCCTGTCGCCAACACTGCATTAATCTTTTCTATTAGATACAAAAGATCCCCAGACCTATGTATTGCCTGTCTATTAACCACTACTTTCACAAGTCTTAGTCTCTTTCCATTTTTCTATCTTTTAATCAAGTATTTAATAAGTATCCAATTTCTTTAATTCTAAAACACTCCTAAATAACTACATAATAAATATTTATAATTTTCCTATTGACTTGCTTTGAAAAAACAGTGATACTAATAGTAAGTAGAGTATAATTAATAAAGAAAAAGAAAAACTTATATATAGGAGATAAAATGAAAAAACATTTTATTACGCTAGCGGCATTGTCCCTAGCATTTATTACTGCATGTGGGCAAAAAGAAGCTGTTACAGCTGTTAAAGAAGTTGCAGTCACTACAGAAAACTTAGCAACTGTTTCGATAAACGATGGAACTACAACTGTAGAAGCAAATGTTTCTACTTATGCTATAGACGGATTATCAACACCTGAAAGTGTTGTTGTTCGTAATGGTGCTATATATGTTGCTAATATCGGTGGAAATCCATTTGAATCTGCTGGAAAAGGATTTATTGCAGAATACAAAAACAACGCTACTAAACAATTGTTTTTAGGATTACTTGATGACCCTAAAGGATTTGCTTTTTTAGATAACGATACTATTATTGTTTCTGATCATCCTAATGTGAAAATTCTAAAAATTTCAACAGGTAAAGTTGTAGCAACTCTTCCTATTGATGCTCCTGGATTCATGAATGATATTGTATTACTTGATAAAACAACAGCTCTTCTTTCTGATACAGGAAAAGGACTTGTTCATAAAATCTCTATCTCTGCAGATATGACTAGCTTAAGCTATGTAACTGTTGCTGGTATTAACGAAAATGGAATCAACGGTATGGCTTTTGATCAAAAAACTAAAACTCTTTATTTTGTCACCTCAACATTTGGTGGTGATGCAACTAGAGGGCATATCTTCCAAGCTACTCTTAATGCTGATTACACCACTGCATCTGCTCTTACAAAATGGAACACAGAACAGCTTGGTGCTGGTGGACTTGATGGATTAGCTCTTGTTAATGGTAAACTTGTTGTATCTGATTGGGGTGTAGGTGGAGCTAACAATATGGCTCATCTTTATGTGTTTAATGCAGATCGTTCTTTAGCACTTACTGTTAATGGAATGATTTCTGGTGTTGCAGATATCACTGTAGTTAATGGTATTGTTTACTTACCTGAATTTACACAAAGCAAAGTATCTTCTGTTGATCTAAAAAAATATCTCTAAAATTTTAATTAAATCTAAAAACGACCTCTTTATTATTAAGAGGTCGTTTTTTTGTTTGTATAACCCTTGCCGTGTTTTAGCATTGATCGTACAACCCCAATTACCGCTAATGTTACATAAAATCTAACCGATATCTAATATATATAGTGTGTAAAACTCGATTAGATATCATAATTACTAAATGAATTTTAATAATATTTGTAGAATATATATTCACAAATAAAACCCACATCCCTAAAATAATATCTAATTAAGAAGATTGTACTATAAAAAATAAAACACACATGTTTTTTAAGTATAAATATACAATGTGTTTACACATGTTACATATTTTACTAAAATAATATCTGATAAAAGATTGCAATTTGAATCGTATTGTATTATAATACGATTAGACAGTATGTATTACATACAGATAAATACTATACCTATATAGTGTATAAAAGGAGGACTTATGTCCATTTTATCAAAATTAACGGGAAAAGAACTTTATTGGTCTATCATATCTGGTGGCAAAAAAATCATTGAACACCAAGAAGAAATAAACAAAATTAATGTTTTTCCTGTACCAGATGGCGACACAGGGTCGAATCTAGCAGCTACTGCTACTTCCATCATCTACAATTCTAAAGAAAATGATTCTATCAATATAGTTGCTTCTAGCATTGGTGATGCAGCTCTCGACGGAGCTCGTGGTAATAGTGGTGTTATTTTAGCTCAATTCCTCTATGGTATTGGTATCGAGATCAAGGACTCTGCTAATATTTCTACTCAGAAATTTGCTGAGATCGTCAAAAAAGCTTCCGACTATGTTTACAAAGCTATCCCTTCTCCCCAAGAAGGTACTATCATCACGGTGATTCGTGAATGGGCTGAGTATATCCACACAAATAAAAATAATTTTACTGACTTCGATCAACTATTTACTAAAGCTGAAGTCATCGCTAAAGAAGCTCTTGCTCGTACCACAGAACAATTAGAAGTTCTTCGTATTGCCAAAGTTGTTGATGCTGGTGCTAAAGGTTTTGTCCTTTTCATAGAAGGAATGAAAGAAACTCTTCTTGCTCGTTCTTTTTCTCGTGAAGATCATGATGTTGAGCATCTTCTTATGGCTGACTATGATTTTCCTATGGCTGAAGCAGAAGCGCTCACAGAAGATTCTTTACACAATAGATACTGCACAGAAACTTGTCTCATCGGAGAAGGTATGTCCCGTGATGCTGTTCTCGAAATTTTAGAAGAAGATTCTGATTCTATCGTTATTGCTGGTTCTGACAAAAAAATACGTCTTCACTTTCATACGAATAATCCAGCCGATATGTTTGATAAATTACGTAAATTTGGAAGTTTTACTTTCCAAAAAGTAGAAGATATGCGTCTTCAATATAATGTCACTCATCATAGAAAAAATTCTATCGCTTTTGTGGTAGACTCTGGTATCACTCTTTCTCCTGAGTTCATGGACGAAAATCAAGTCCATTTCATCCCTGCAAATATCGAAATTGATAAAGTTAACTACCAAGATGGTCGTACTATAGGCATTAAATTATTCAAAAAATATTTCACAGATAAAAAAACTGTCGTAAAAACTTCCCAACCATCTCC
The DNA here is from genome assembly GCA_947040475.1 of uncultured Brevinema sp. Classification (GTDB taxonomy): domain Bacteria; phylum Spirochaetota; class Brevinematia; order Brevinematales; family Brevinemataceae; genus Brevinema_A. The sequence goes on along the minus strand of CAMRBT010000049.1, from coordinate 6,438 downwards.
TAAAAGCTATGCTGATTTATTTGGATATTTATCTCATTACTATGAATCTGTTGTGGTATTAACAATGGGTTCAGGTATTAGTGGAACATACAGAAGTGCCTTACAAGGTAAAGAATTATTTCTATCTAAAAAAGAAATGAAAATCGACATCATTGATTCCAACGAATTAGCAGGTGGTGCAAGTACTACTGCTCATTTTATCGCTAAAGATATTCAAGATGGATTATCTCAAGATGATATTGTTAAAAATGCACATAATAATATTGCCCATACTACTAGTCATCTCAACTTTTTATCTATAGACCATTTGGTCAAAAGTGGAAGATTAGGAATGTTTACAGGCGGTATCGTTAAAGCATTAAACTTATCCCCTGTTTTAGAAATGATAGGTGGTAAACCTGTTATTACAAGTAAAGCTTTTGGATTTAAAAAAGCTATTGCTAAAAATATACAAGCTATTGCTAAAAAATCTGCTAATCGTTCTGTTAAGGGCTATGTTATGACTCATACTCATCTAAGTGAAAATATGAAAGAATATTATCTTGAAAAATTAGAAGCACTCTTTGGTTTTGCACCTCTTGAAGTTAATATAGCTTATCCATGTATCGCTAACCATGTAGGTTATGGCTCAGTATCTGTTGGTATTGTGTATAACGACTAATAAAAAATATAAATATAAAAAAACAAGCTCTATTTTTAGGGCTTGTTTTTTTCTGTTTGAAATATACAGAATTACTTTATATCAACACTAGTAAATTAATTAAACTAAAAAACACGAATAAATTTTAAAATTTACTAGTAAAATAATAATAAATATGATAAAATGATATACATAATTTATTATTATAAGGATTTTAAATGAGCTTTGAAAATAACTCATCCACTATCAAAGATTGGATACATACACACTTTAAGTTTTTTATTGCTTTCTTTTGTCTTTTATTTTTTTCTATCATAGCATTAGTCACTGTCCGTAATACACTCAATACTATTAAAGGGCCTAATTTTGAGCAATCCCTTCTTGAATCAGGAAAAAAAGAAATCACTTTTTGCTTTGATCAAGATATTATTGCCTTTTCTTCTTATGAGGAAAGTGCTCAAGAATGGCTAGATATTATGGATCTTTCCTTTACTCCCGAAGTTACTGGCTCTATACGTACTATTAGTGGGAACAAATTTACCTATACCTTTGATACTCCTATATCTCCCGATCAAGAAATCAGTGTGTTTTATAACACCAATATAACTTCTCTTAGAGGTGCACGTGTATCGCTTAGAATTAATTATCAAGAAAGTCCTTCCTCTCCCTTTATCATCAAAAGAAAAGAATTTCAAGTTTCTTATGCATCAAAAGAACTAAAAGATCTCTATAGTCCTATATATATGTCTATTAATAGAGCTATCACCCTTAAGGAATTAAAAAAAGGTCTCTCCATATCCAATCAACAACAACAAATAAAATTTGGCTTAAAATATACTGTTCATACCAATCAACAAAATTCTTCTACCTCTTGTATCATTACAAATTACAATGAAGTCCATATTTTTCCTCATGGATTAAAAAAACATTCTACCTACGAGCTCAACTTTGATTATTCCAAAATAGATACTGCTTCAGAACTAGAGCCTTTTACTTATGAAATAAAAACTTATGAAGCCCCTCAATGGTTAGGGCTCAATGATAGAGCTTATCCCAATCAAACGCCTAGACCTGTTGTTATTACTATTAGCCAAGATTTTTGGCTCATTCATAGCACCCCTATCAAAGATACTAGTGCTAAGGATTCTCTACTCACTCTTAGTCCAGAAGTTTCCAATCTTGCTTATGATATTACAGGATCTAGTATACAGATAAGTGGAGATTTTAAAGGAAATACAGAATATTCTGTGTCTTTTACTCCAAAAAAATTAGTTGATATTTATGGTCAAAAAATCACTGATACTTTTACTACCAATTTTCAAACGCAACACCAAGAGCCTAGTATTAGCCAAGTAGAAAATGTCCTATATATAGATAGAGAAAAGCCTGTTGTTCCTTTTCAAACAGTTAATGTATCTAATATTACCATTACTTATCAATTAATTGGTTCTGCTTACTATGCCGCACTAACTCTTTATGGCAGAAATGTTCCTGTAGTCACCTATAAAACTAATTTCACTATTGATTCTCCTGTAGATCAAGTTACTTGGCAAGAATTTGATCTGACAAAACTTCTTGCCAACAAAAATTTTCTCATCTTAATGAATATCCAAGATAGAGACAATCCAACAGCTAATACTAATTTTACTAGAGTAATTGCTAGTACAAGTGGACTGATGGCTCATATTTCTATGTCAGATATTATCCTTCAAGCCCATGATATAAAAACACAAACTCCTCACGAAAATATGATGATTTCTATTTGGGATCCTGTACGTGGTTCTTTTCAAGATCTTGGTAGAACCAAATCTGATGGGTTTCTTAGACTTCCTAATGCAAAATTACCTCTAAAAGCATTAGAAAAACCTGTGTTTATAGGTATTTATGAAGATAGAGATGAGTTTGAAAAAATTACTTTTCTTAGTGGCGATGACAGTTATTTTAACGGTGTTAATTCAGGCTCTTACTTCTCTAGTTCTCCTCGTCTATTTTATAATAATATTACTACAGCCCAACAAATTCAAAGTATGGTATTTACAGACAGACCTAGTTATAAATTAGGTGAAGAAGTACAACTACATGCGGTAGCCCGCACGAAAACTAATAATAATTATACCAGCAGTGATGAATTTTTCACCAAATCAGCCAATATTATTATTACCGATCCAAATAATAAAACACTTACCAACACTTACAAATCATGGTCTTCTAATGGTTCTCTGGGTTTAACTTTAGAAGGAAAACAAACACTCATTTCTGGACAATACAGCGTACAAATAAAAAATACTAGTGAAGATTTTTATGCCCATACTTTTTTTAATGTCTATCCTCTCACTCCTAAAACTACAGAAATAGTGTTTTCTAGCCCTAAACAAAAATTTGTATTTAGTGAAAATTTACTGTTTTCTTTACGTCCTCAGTTTTTATTTGGGGAAGCTCTTCCTTCAACAGTATCCTATACTGTCACTGCATCTCCGCTAATGTTTACCAGTAAAAAATATCCTTACTATCACTTTGGAACGAACGATATTATTACCCCTTACAATTCTCCTAATACACGACGTATGAATTTCTTCCCTCAACCACTAAAATTATTATTAAAAGGTACTCAAGTTAGTTCCCTTGAAAAAGCTAAAATTACAATAGATAAAAAAATATCTGCCTATCATGGCAAAAATTATCAATTACATATTTACGCAAAAGCTGCGTCTGATTCAACAGTGCCTATAGAAATAAATAATGAAAGTGTCAGTATATTCCAACCTGTACAATTAGGAATAAAAACTACAAAAACCATTATTACTAATAATGAAACTATGGAATTCAAAATAATAGCCATAGATCCTATCACAGAAGAAATTATTTCCAAAACTAGAAGTGTTTTAACGATTAATAAAACAGAAAAACTAACCCTTGGAAAATTAAGTTTTATTACAAATTTTCTCCCTATTAATCAACATTATACTAAAACTGTGTTTACCAAAACAATGAAAGTAGGAGAATATGATATCGCTTATACTCCTTCAAAAGAAGGTGATTATCAGGCAATCGTCCATACTTATTATAATAATGTTAAAATTAGTTCCTCTACTTATTTTTCTGTTCTTGGTAAAGAGTCTATTTCTTACGATACTAGCCTTTCTATGGAATTAGATAATACCCTATATCAAAGTGGCGATACTGCTTCATTGCATATTACTAACCCTTTTGAGAAAGCTCGATTATTACTCTTTATAGAAAGAGATACCCTTAGAGAGTCTCACTCTATTATTCTTACTAACAATATTTACACTCATCCTATAGCCTTAACTTATCAAGATATTCCTGGTGTCAATATTACTGCAATATTGTCTTCTATTTCTAATACAGAAAACACCCCTCTTACCTTATATGGAGAGACATCTTTAAAAGTAAATACTCATGAAAAAACATTATCTTTTCAAATTAATACTTCAAAACCTAATTATCTTCCTAAAGAAATGGTAGAAATAAACTTGATTGCCTACAATGCTCAAAACAAACAAATTGACGGTGAAGCTGTAGTCATCATTAGAGATAAAGCTGTATTGGAACAAGGCGTCAATGATATCCCTAACCCTATAGATGTGTTTTATGATAAAAGAGCCTCTAGTTTTTCCACATGGCATAGTGGCAAACAATTACTAGAATCCAAAAATTTAACGAACAAAGTTACTGATATTCCCATGCCTATTAACCCTTTACTTAGAAGAGGTATGCCTCTCGCTATGAGTACAGGATTAATGAATGATGGAACTCTTGAAAATTCCTCACAAGTCCGATCAAATTTTCCTTACACTATTTATTACAATAATTCTGTAAAATTATCCAGAAACAAAAAAACAACACTTTCTTTTCAGTTACCAGATAATATTTCTGGATTTGATATTACAGTAATTGCTTATGACAAACATGAATTATTTGGCAAAACAAATCATAGCTTCACTAGCTTTAAAAAACTAATGATAGACCCTATTCTACCAAGTTTTGTTCGTCCAGATGACTTAGTTACTTGGGGTGCTTATATTCGTAATTTTTCTGATAATAATATTGATGCTAAAGTAACTTTAAATAATGTTGATTCTCTCTTTACTAAAAATATATCTATTCCTAAAAAATCATATATAATCGTTACTAATAGCTCTCCTATCAAAAGTGTAGAAAATCCTTGGAATATATTAGTAAAGTCCACTAATCTTTCAGATAATCTGGTTAAAAACATCCCTATTGTTCTTGATAATCCATGGATGTACTCCAGTTACTCAGGATATATAAATAATAGCACTAATTTTACTTTGGAAACAGATATTGATAATAATCTTGAACAAACTATCACTCTTCAGCTGTCATCTACCCCTACCCTACAAGTTAAAGAAACTCTTAAGCAAATACTAACTACAGAAAGTTTATATATAGAGCGTATATTACAGCGATTGTTATTATTTATAGGGAATGAAGACTTATTTATTAGCAATCAACTCGTAGATTTGAATAAAAAAGAGTTAATCACTTTACTTCAAAATGATCTTAATTCATTAGTATCCTATTATATAAATACAACTAGTGTAGCTACTAGTCCTCTAGGTACTATTAATATTTCTAACCCTATTACCCTATTACAAATTTATGAAAGTTTACTGCTCGCTAATCAACATAGCTATCAAATAGATAGTAATTTATTTAAAAATATGACAGATAGCACTCTAAAAATTAGTAAAAATAACAGGAATAATTCTGCTAATAGCAATCTTGCTCAAGCTTATGCACTACGTTTACTTGCTTCAAATAAACTATTAGATAGAGAAAATTTTAAAAATATTTATCCTCGTTTAGCCTCAAATGCTAGCACTCAAGCTCTTATTTTAGATACCATGCATTTGTTAAATTTTCCTTTACAAGATATTTCTAAACAAACTTTATCATTGATGAGTAAAACAACAGAAACTGGTTCTACCATCTTAATAAATAATTCTGATTCGAGATTTATAGCGTCTACATTAATAAAATATTATGGAAATTCTCAAGATGGGATCAAAATATTAAATGGTTTAGATATGCAAAAACAAGATAATATCTTTGCTTTTGTAAGCTTTTTACAAAAATATCCTCCTAATAATAATTACAAAATTAATGTAAATATTAATAATTACAAATATGTACTATCTGAGACCAATAATACCATAACGCTACCTATTAAAAAACAACAACTCTCTATAGCTATGGATACAACACAACAGGATGTTTATTATAATCTTGTGTATGCTTATATCCCTAAAGAAAGTCCTACTCAAAATGATAGTGGCTATCAAATCAACAAAAATATCTATCATAAAGATGATACAAATACTATTATTAGTAATAATTTAGTATTTGGAGAGACCTATATTATAGAATTAGAAATCACTCCTAAAGCTAAAGGAAATCAACAAATAGAAATCATTGATCCTTTATATGGTGGTGTTGTTTTAGACTCCCCTACAAAACAAAAAGAATATTTAAAAAATGCCACTTATGTTGCCAAACAAGATAAACTACACATTTTTACTAAGCTTAATGGACGCAAGATCACCGTTCGCTATCTTGTTATTGCTAAAACTTTTGGAACGTGGACAGCACCTCCTAGCTCTGTACAATTTATAACTTCTCCTGATGTGTTTGGCTTTCAAGCACAAAAAGATATCATAATAAAATAATCAAATAAAAAAGCTCCTTAAATAAGGAGCTTTTTTATTTGATTATTAGTTTTTATTCTTTATTCAGCATCTACATCTGTTTGTTCA
>CAMRBT010000048.1 GCA_947040475.1 uncultured Brevinema sp. | reverse complement strand
TTTTTATTATTAATAATTATTTCTGTGTCCGCTTCTACGACTAGAACTTCCACCACCACAACAGCTACCACTGTTATAACTAGTTCTATGATCATTATTATATTCACTGTTTCTGTGATTTCCACGAGAGTCATTGCTATAATCAGTACTCATTTGACTTCCGTAACGATGCTCATAATTATTGTTATTATAATTATTCTCATTATCCATCGTACCGTCAGCAAAAACTACCGACCCACCTGCTACTAAAAGAGCTGCTACTAGCATTAATTTTTTCATTTTTTGTCTCCCGACTGATTTTTTATGTTTTTATCTTTGATCGAATAATGTTTTTATAATTAATATTATCTCTACGTATAAAAAATATTAATTATATTTACAATGTTTATAAATAGATAAGTCTATTGCAAAACAATTCGATTCGATTTTTACTGAAAAGATTTAACTGTTTTTACTTTTATATTCACCTTCTTAAACTAATACTATTATAAAAGTGCCGAATTACACTTATAAAATTATAGATTGTTATATATCTATATATCTATTTTGTTTAATCCGTTTTCAATATATAAGTCTATTATAAAAAATAAGATTCGATTTAAACAAAAAAAACCTACTCTTAATTGTTTAAGAATAGGTTTTTGTATTGAATTTATATTTTTTTAGATCTTATTGCACTGCATAATAGAAGTTAACACGCATATCATAATATTTTGATAAAAAGCTCATTTGTTCTTGCATAGAAGCATTTCTTAATAATCCATCGACTTCGGCTTCTTTTTCTGCTATTTGAGATTGTATTTGTTGCATTTCCATAGAATAGGGATTTACTACAAAAAATTGAGCTCCTTGGGTAAGAAGTGCTTGATACTCCTCCAACCAAACAACGGTAGGAGATGAACCACAACTTGACAATAAAATCACAATACTAAAGCAAAAGATTTTTATTATATTTTTCATTATTATGTTCCCACTATATTACATCTTCTACATTAAGTATCGGATTTTTGAGGAATATTATTAGTATCTTAGGGATATCTTTTTTTCCAAAGTTTATTCAATCGTTCTTTTAATTTTTTTTCAAAGCCACTATCTTGAGGATTGTAAAAAGATACAGGCGTAGAAGTGTATTCTTGTTCTACAAAATTTTCTGGGAAATCATGAGGGTACTTGTAGTCTATACCTCGTCCTAATGTTTTAGCCCCACTATAATGACTATCTCTTATTGCAGGAGGAATGGCATATATATTACCTGCTCTAACACTAGTAATGGCATTATTTATAGATAATACTGAATTACTTTTTGGGAGACCTGCTAATAATAAAGTAGCATGAGATAATAATAAATTACCTTCAGGAAAGCCAATTCTTTCAAAAGCATCGGCACAAGATTGTACGATAGAGATCGCTTCTGGATAGGCTAATCCTACATCTTCCACAGCAGAAATCAATAATCTTCTAAAAATAAATCGAGGATCTTCCCCCGAATCTATCATTAAAGCCAAATAATATAAAGAGGCATCAGGATCACTCCCTCTAATACTTTTTATAAAAGCAGAAATCACATCATAATGACCACTTTCATTATCATAGACAGCGTCTTTTTTTTGAATAATATTCGTTATATCATCTTTAGTAATATTATAATCGCCTATGCTCTTTGATAACACCACCGTTTCTAAAACAGTAAGCATATTTCGAGGATCTGAGGCAAATTGCACGAGGCTTTCTGCGGCTTCTTCTTCTATAGATACTTTTAATTCTTTTAAAAGAGAATCTTCAGTAATAGCTCTATTTAAGATTTTTTTGAGATCTTCTTTGGGAAGAGGAAATAATTCCAAGATAAGAATACGAGAACGAAGTGCTGGTTGTAAGACAAAATAAGGGTTTTCTGTAGTTGCTCCAATAAGAATAATCAATCCTGATTCTATGGAATTAAGAAAAACATCTTGTTTAGGTCTAGTTAATCGGTGTATCTCATCTATAAATAACACCGTTTTTTTAGAAACATTTGCATTGATTTGGGCTTTTAATGTTATTTGTTTGATCTCATCACTATTAAGCGTTAAGGCATTAACAGAGATACATTCTGCATCAATAAGATCCGCAATGATACGCACCAAACCTGTTTTACCAGAGGCTGGAGGACCATAAAGAATCATTGATTGCACAACTTTTTTTTCAGCCATCATTGATATAGCCTTGTTAGGGCCTACAAGATGTTTTTGACCTTCATATTGAGAGAAATCTTTAGGTGCACACCTTTTAGCTAAAGGAATGTGCATAGAATCTCCAAAGAGACTCATTTATTTAATACGCTCATCGAAGATATTTTGTTTATATTCTGCATCTTTACTCCAAGCATTAAAATAATGCATAGAAAAAACATTAGGAGCTTGTTTGTATAGTTCTTTCCAAATAAGAATTAATAATTCTCGAATTTCCCATTGAGCTGGTTTTGAAACTCTCATATCAATAACATGTAACCACTCTCTAAAATTCGTAGTCATTACTATAGTAGTACTTGCTGCATTAGGAAGAATAAAACGAGCATCTTCTTTTTTTATCCCAAGTTTGATTAATGCCAAATATTGTTCATTTAAGGTTTTCATAATTTCTTGATAATGAGCATTAGCTTCTGAATTTTGTTCTATAGATGGTGGTGTCACAAAGGCAAAATCTCCCTCATTAACATAACGCTGAGAGCGTTGAGAAAAAGAACTCATTCTATGTCTTACTATTTGATGAGAGGCAGTACGACTAATACCGTCAATTCTAAAACTCGCAGAACTATGTTCAAAGATAGAAAGATGCCCAGATCTGAGCAGAGAAGGAAGTATTCTATCTCTACTTGTTTCTGTTGTTTTGTCGTTGGAATCATAGCACACTCTAGCCCCTGTTTCGCAAGTCCCTTCAGCGTCAGGAGAGATATAAATCAGTTCTATTTTCATTTTTTAGCCTCTATTTTTTATAAAATTATTACTAATATTATAAAGATAATCCTCAAAAATAGCTATTATTTTTAATCCCTTTTTATACTCAATTACAAATATTTATATAAAATCTCTTCAAAATAATTAATAAATGTGTTATATTAATATAATAGGGCATATACCATTAACATCAAAGGAAGTATTTTGTGTTTATTTATAAATTGATAGGAATTTTGTTGATTAGTTCTCCTATTACGGTTATTACAGCGTCTACCTATTTTCCCTATTCTTACTTGGGTCTTACTTTATATTTTTTGGCAACACTATTTTCTCACAAAGAACATCCTCCTATTATAGATTTATTAATTTGGAGTTTTTGTTCTTTATGTATTCTTACCCAAAAACCTATAAGCTATCAAATAGGATTAACCTTATTTATGATTTATCATTATATTATTGCCTATATCTATTCCCTATCCAAAATCACGCCTTTATTAATATGGTTTGGAATAATTTTTAGTGGATTTTCTTTGATCTTTACCTTGCAGTTGCCTTTTCTTCAGATATTTAATTCTGTATTACTAGTACTAATAATGATTATTAATCATAAAAAAAATAAAAAAATAAAAACCCAATCCCCAAATTTTAATTCAGATACAGAGGAATACCACACTATTCTTGAAACATTAATTCCTTTAAAAAACATAGAAGATACAGAAAGTATTATTCAGGAGCTAGATTATGTTATTCCCCTCGAAAATAAAAAGTAGAGCCCTTGCTCTTTTTTTGTTATTTACTTTTTTAAATTCTCTAACCTTACCTGTCTTTGGATTTTATTCTAAATTTATTGTCCCAGCCCATGAACATGAAGAAAATTTCTTAAAAAATATAGACAATACTACAGATATTCTTGCAGCTTTAATCGCTAGTGATGTAGAACCGCAAAACTATTCTTTTTATGCCTCAGAGATAGAGCGTTGGAAAAAAGAAATCGAAGAAAGCCTCCCTAGTGGTCATACACAACACCAAATTGCACAAGCTATTGGTTATTATTTACATGATAAGGTTTATAAAGCCTACAAATTATCAGCAACAACCCTTAAAGAAGTTTTTGAATCAAGACATTTTAATTGTCTTTCGGGAACAGTCTTAATGAATATTATGCTTAGATCTTTTGGAATAGAGGCAAAAGCTATAATCCTCCCTTCCCATGCATACACATTTGCAACCTTAGATGGTAGACTTGTCGAAATTGAAAATACCATCAGAGAGGGAATGGCTATCTCAACAGACCAAAACACTCAAGATCAATTCAACAAACTAACAGGATTTAATTATAAAAATGCTAATCAAAAAAAAGTTGTGCTTGGTTGGACAGAAACAGTAGGTTTATTGTATTCTAATAGATCATACTTTAATGACAAAAATAAAAATTATGCTCAAGCATTTCAAAACATGATTAAAGCCCAAGTCTTTTTAGCAAATTCACCTAGTGAACAGTACAATCTCCATACTGGATATTTAAATTATTCCTCTTATATTTACAATCATAAAAAGAGACAAGGATCTGTACAAGACTATCTAAAGACTCTTTCTATCCTAGAAGAGGGGTTGGCTCGTTTTCCTCAACAACAAGTGAAACTTAAAGGAAATTACCTAGCAGGTGTAGAGATTGCATTGGAAAAAATGATAAAAGCAAAAGCTATTGAGGAAGATATTGATATCTTTCTCAATAGTGCTCAAGTTTTTATTACTCCTCAAAATTATAAAAAATTACAAATAATGCGTTATGATCGAACTTCTATGCATTATTTAAAAACTAATCAAGATCTTATAGCCGCTAAAAAAAATATTAAAAATTTATGGGAATATGATAAAAAATATCGTAATATAAAGTTTTTAATTCAAGAATTAAGTAAAGCATTTGTGCTAGATAGTGCTAGAAATCCAAACAATTTAACAGAAAATTTTGAGTTTATAGATTTTATTTCAGAATTTCCTGAAGATCTCATACAAGATTCTCTTGGAAATTATTATACTAAATTAGCTGAAAATAATTTTAATGCAAAAAAATTCGATGATGCTGTTCAAATCATGGTCAAAGGTAGAGAAAAATTAGGTAATACTCGTTTAATTAAAGATAATGGATTTATCGTATCAGCAAACTCTGCCCAGTATTTTATTGATAGTAAAGAATACTTAAAAGCAATAGAATTTTACAAATATGCCCTCGATTTTAAAAATGATAGAAACACTATTCATAATTTAGGTGTAACATATGCACAAACTATCTCCCAGTATCTATCAGAAAATAAAACAAAACAAGCTCTTGAGCTAGTAACAGAAAGTAAAAAATTCACCCCTAACCATCCCTCTTTGAGAGATATTTATAAAAAATATAGTTAAAAATTTATTTAAATAGGACACCATTATGAAATTTAAAGCTTTTATCTTTGATCTGGATGGAACATTGACTGATTCCGTACAAGATCTGATGGAGTCCGTTAATTTTGCACTATCTAGTCAAAATTTTCCGACATTAAGCTTGGAAGAAGCCATAAAAAAAATAGGAAACGGTATTGATAAACTTGTTATTGATGCTTTACCTGAAAAACAGAGAGAGAACAAAAAAATTATTGCTCGTTCCTTAGAGTTAATGGCTCAAAAATATAGCCAATCTTGGCAAAATAATACCTGTCTCTACCCTGGAATTGCTGATTTATTGGATCAGCTCATGATTAACAAAATACCTATGGCTATTTTATCTAACAAACCAGATCCCTTTTTACAAGAAATAGTAAAATTTTTGATGGGTAAATGGGAATTTATGGTGATTTTTGGAGCTCGTTCTGGAATGCCCCTCAAACCAAATCCTCAATCAACTTTAGAAGTTATCAAACAAATGAATATAGATCCTCATGAGATTGCTTTTGTAGGTGATGGAGATACCGATATAAAAACAGCACTAGGAGCAGGAATTCATCCTATAGCTGTGACTTGGGGATTGAGATCTGTTGAAGAGCTCACTCAAGTGGGAGCAAAAACTTTTATCAATAAACCTCTAGAGTTATTAGAATATATCTAAAATCTTAGACACTTTTATAAAATAAAAACCCAGTATAAACTGGGTTTTTTTGTGCTGTTTTTTTATAATGTCTATTGTAGTAATACCGTAGCTGTTGCATAGTGTTCTGTATGAGAAACACTCACCAAAACACCAATATAAGCACTACAATTCCATTGTTCTTTTGTTGCCCCATAAAGATTTATCATAGGTTTTTTACCATCATGGGCTAACTCTATTTCGGATAAATTGCCAGTACCAAAAGCTTTATAAAAAGCTTCTTTCACGGCAAAACGAGCAGCAAAACGCTGATATTTATTATGAGATGAAAAGGCATAATCAATTTCTGTTTGTGTAAAAACTCTTAATAATTGTTGCTTTGTTTTTGAGTCTATGAATTTTTTGATTCTACTCACTTCTATAAGATCAATACCTAGCATATAAAACCCACCTTACTATCATATTGTAATTTACCTAGCACCATATGTCAAATAATAATTAGTGATTCCAAAGTATTAATATAAGTATATTAAAAAAAATGACGATATATTTGACATGTGATAAATTTATATTCATATTCATATATTAAGGCAAAATTTATTATTACAATTAATATCATATTCATATATTTAAAAAATAGGAGTCTCAACTATGAAACATCCCTCTGTCGAAAAGCACCCCACAAATCAAGCTCAATCTATCAATAGTATGTCCTCATACTTAAAAGAAATTGATAGAATCCCTCTCTTAAAAAGAGAAGAGGAAGAAGAGCTCACCTCTCACTATGGTCTATGTTGTCAACCACTCAAAAAAGAAAACCCTTCTCATCAACTGTGTCCAGAATGTGAATTTATTAAAAATAAATTAATTACTTCAAATCTACGCTTTGTAGTTTCTGTAGCCAAAAAATATCAAGGTAATAATATAGCTCTTTCTGATCTTATTAACGAAGGAAATGTAGGTCTATTAACCGCTGTTGACAAATTTGATCATTTATTAGGGTATCATTTCATTTCTTATGCGGTATGGTGGATAAAACAATCTATCATGAAAGCAATCTCTGAAAAATCAAGAATGATAAGACTACCTATGAACAGAACCAATGAATTATTTAAAATTGCCAAATATATCGATGAATACACAAAAATAAATAGTAAAAAACCTACAGAAATAGAAATCGAATCCCATCTTGGTATCCATAGACAAGAAATCAAAAGAATCCTTGATTTAGCCAATGGGCACACCTCCCTAGAAGAACTCACCATGCATGATTCAAATGATGCAAATACTCATGAAATCCCAGATCATAAATTCACACCTGAACAAGATATTATGGTACAATCATTATCCCATAATATAGAAGAATTACTTCAACACCTTCCCGAAAGAGAGCGCTTTATTCTGATCCATCGCTTTGGATTGAATGATACTGAGTGTTTATCTCTATCAAAAATTGGTGTTTTATTGGGTTTAACAAAAGAAAGAATAAGACAGTTAGAAAAGCAGTCGTTAGAACATATAAAACAAATTGCTAAAGAAAAACAAATGATTTTATATTTTGGTTAATTTAAATACTACGATAAAAAGATAAAACTCCCAAGTTTTGGGAGTTTTTATGATTATTCTTGACTATTTTAGTAATACACTGTAAAATAATAAAATAACAATTTTGAATCTAAATAGGAGGATTCTATGAATCCAGAATATGAGGCGTATAAACAAGAAGCCCAACAGAGCATGGATAAAGCAATACAATTTTTAAAAGACGAATTTAATCGATTAAAAGCAGGTCGTGCAAGCATCGTAATGGTTGAAGATATTGTCTTCGAAGCTTACGGACAAATGACTACTATCAAAAATTCTTCAGCACTTTCTGTGCCAGATCCCCATCAAATCGTCATCGAACCTTGGGACAAAGCACTCCTAAAAGATATGGAAAAAGGAATTCACAATACTGGTCTTGATTTTTCTGTTGTTAACGATGGTAAAGTATTACGCATTAATGTTCCCGCACTAACAGAACAGCGTAAAAAAGAGCTTGTAAAATATGCTAAAGGCATTGCTGAAGATTCAAAAGTCGCTATTCGCAATGTTCGTAGAGATACAAATAACAAACTAAAAGAATTCACTAAAGAATTTGGTGAAGATGGTCTCAGAAAAGAACTTGATTTTGTACAAAAAGAAACCGATACTTATATTACTACTATAGAAAATCTTATGAAAACTAAAGAAACTGACATTATGGAAGTGTAGATTTTTATGACTCCCAAAACAATCACCCATGTGGCTATTATTCCCGATGGAAATAGACGTTGGGCTAAACAGAATAATCTTAATACCGCAAAAGGGCATGAAGCTGGATTTGAGGCATTAAGAAAAATATTAAAAGAATGTAAAGATTCTGGACCTAAGATCTTGAGTTTTTATGCTTTTTCTACAGAAAATTTTAATAGATCAAAGCTTGAAGTCCAGCAACTATTTTCTCTTTTAGAAAATGTGATGGATAAATTTTCACAAGAATTAAAAGAAAATAATATTCAACTTCGTATTTCAGGATCGCAAAAAGGCTTGTCTTCAAGCTTATTAAAAAAACTCAATCAAGCTACTGCTTTATGTTCTTCCGGTGCATTTATTCTTAATATTTGTTTCAATTATGGAGCACAAGAAGAATTTATTAACATTGGAAAAACTATTGTACAAGAGAGCTTAGCAGGTCAAATCCAAGAAGAAGATGTCACCAAAGAATACATAGAGTCTCTTCTTTGGAATGGGGATTTACCACCAGTTGATCTCTTAATTCGGACTTCTAATGAGTTTAGAATTAGTAATTTCATGTTATGGCAATGTGCTTATTCAGAATTTTATTTCTCTAGCAAATTATGGCCAGATTTTAGTCCTGCTGATTTTTTAATAGCTTTAGAAGAATTTCAAAATCGTCACCGTCGTTATGGTACTTAATATAAAAGGAAAACATTATGATAAAACGCATATTAACAGCAGTAATTGGTATTCCTCTTTTTGTTAGCATATTTCTATTTTCATCTATGTGGAAAGAATTACCTGCTTTTTTTCTAGTTATTATTATTGGATTTATTCTCAATTTTGAACTAATGAATCTTGTTAAAGACAAAAAAGATGTACAGTACCCTTTCTTTTTAATAGGAGTTTTGTCTTCTTTATCTGCTTTGTTTTTTTATTTATTTGGAATGAAGATTGTTGATTTCTCTACTCTTATCGTAGGACAATCTGTTTTCTTCCTTATCTTCTTCTACTATACTGTTGGTAGAGAAATTTTAAAAGCACATGATTATTCTAAAAACTTTGAAAATATTGGCTTTTATCTTATTGTATATAGTACCCTTGTATTAATATATCCTCAATTTCTCCTTATTAAATTTGCACAACCTAGTTCATGGGCGATTGTATTATTGTTTACATTTTGTTGGCTCAGTGATGCTTTTGGATTGTTTACAGGTATGGCATTTGGTAAGCACAAACTCGAGATGCTCCCAAGCAAATCAAAAACTTTAGAAGGTTATTTTGGATCCTTAATTTTAACAACATTATTAGGTGTTTTACTCTATCACCTACAAGGTGTTTTGTATCTTCCTTTTCAATGGTCTCTTCTAAAATGGACTCTTTTTGGTTTCGCGATGAGCTTTGGTGCTAATTTTGGTGATCTCGCAGAATCCTTGATCAAGCGTTGGGCAGACAAAAAAGA
>CAMRBT010000047.1 GCA_947040475.1 uncultured Brevinema sp. | reverse complement strand
TGAATTACCCATCAATTCCTACAGATGAAAAGCTGTCCATTACCCCTGTAAATTCTATATCAATAAGATGATCATCATCGATTTCATGCTCACAGTAAGTAAACATTCCACCCCTAGCGTCCACCTTCAAAATAGGTAAATGTAGTTTGTTAAGAATCGTGTTGACTGTTTCTTCTGGGTAGCAGGCTTGAAATGTTTCAGATTCTTTACAAAAAACCGCCAAATCTACTACCTTTCGAGGGTACATTGTAATAACCGCTTCTGCAAACACAACTCTCTCATCAGACATAAATGCTTCAGGTATTTGTATGTGAAAATCATTAAAAGTCGCTAGATATTCCTCTCTTTCTGGTGAAAATATAAAATTATTTCTATTCATATTAATTTCCTTATTTTAATAAATATTCATTAAAAATCTATTTGTAAGCTTTCTTCACCTAAGACATCACTATCTAAGGCAGTTATTTTTAATTTTTGTTCTTCGCTCATTCCTATTGTTTCGCCAGCTTTCAAGGTGACATCTGATGTTATTACATACTCTACAATAGATTGTAATAATCCAAGTGTTTCGTCTACAGCTTTATCACTATTGATTATTTCCATATTTAGCTTACCATATAAACCCAAACCATAGGTATAAAAACTTAGAGTAGCACCATTGTCATTGCTATATATACCGAAAAACACCATATTCATTAATGGAAATTGATCTTCCTTAAGACTGGATTCTGCATACTCAATATAAAATTCTGGCTGTAATACAGTGCCTAAAGTGTTTATCGCAATAGCATTGGGTTGTTTTAGACAACTAGTACACACTTTAACAAAGAGATCTGTTGCACCTAGTAAATCTTTTTCTCCACCTAGTACAGATACAAGTATATGAGCTTTGTGACTTTTCGTAACATCAACAGCTTCTTCCCAATAAAAATTGGTGCTAGCATTATCAAGAGCTTCATCATTAGGTACTGGTGCTGGCATGAGACTAACTATAAGATTCATATCATTTATTGTTTCGATTAATGATTGGGAATCGTCATTTTCTTCAGAATTTTTATTGATAACAATACCCCAATCTTCTTGTAATTGCTTTCTTAATAAGTCCAAATCTATTGCACTTTCATCTAATAAAACAAAACTTAAAAAAGATCCTATTCCATTACTGCCTTCTTGGTTTTCTGAGTCTAGTTTTGATGCTTTATTATAATCAAGAACAGCCTCTTCATGCTTACCTAATTCGTTATAGGCATCCCCTCTGCCTGTATAAGCAGGTTCATATTCAGGATCTAGTTTGATTGCTTCACTAAAATTGCTAATAGCTTCTTCATATTTTTCTAATTCAGAATAGGCATAACCCAAGCGATAATACCACTCATGATCGGCTTTACCCTCTTCTGCTATACTAAAGAGAATTTGTATTGCTTCATCATATTTTTCTGTATTATTATAAGCTACAGCTAGTTGTCCAATAAGATCATAGCCTCTATCTTTTGCTGGTATTTCTAAAATAGCATCTACAATTTTTTGATCTTCGTCGTTATTATACCACTCATCTATTTGTTCTAAAAGTTTTTTGTGATCCATAATGGACTCCTCATTTATTTTTTTCTTTAACATTTTTATAAGATTTATAGCAGTATCAAAAAGTCTTGTTAAACAATGAACTTACCCCTTCGCTAAATCCTATTTTCATTATATTACACCAATATCAAAATGTCAATTAGTATAAAGAATTAACAGAGGTTTTTAGTAAATTATCTTTAATAGTATTAGTGTATAAAAAATATTTTTATGCTTAATTTCTTAAGTGTCATATAATTGATCATAGTGCATTTATTTTAATCTATTTAAAAATAAATATTGACTTATTTTTAAATTTATAGTATAATAATCAATCAATTTTTAATGGATTGAAATTTATCTGTGAGACAATATATTGAATATTAAACGATACTTATACTATTTTGTGGGACTTTTACTTGTAGGGCTTGGGGTAGCGTCAATGAGCAAGGCTTCCTTAGGGATGTCCCCCATTGATGTTTTATTTTCAGGGGTATCTACGACTTTTGGGATCTCTTATGGGACTAGTATTTGGTTGATCTCTATTCTCTTTATCCTTATTGCTGCCTTTTATAGAAAAGCAAAACCCAATCTTTTATGCCTAGGCACTTCTTTTATTTTGGGTGTTTTTGTTGATCTATGGAACTATTTTCTTTTTTTTAATTTTACTGTTTCCCAACCTTACATGGTATATCTTTTGCTATTTGCAGGCTTAGTGATCGCCCCTTTAGGAATAGCTCTTCATATTGTCCCAAATATTGCCCCTAGTGCAGCAGATGAGCTTATTTTAGCATTATCCGAAAAGTTTTCACAGCCTATAGGAATCATCAAGTACTGTTGTGATTTTGTTTATATCCTTATTGGATACCTTCTAAAAGGACAAGTAGGAATAGGCACGATTCTCACCTTAATTACTACAGGATTTTTTTTACAGGTATTTTACGATCTGTTTTCAAAATTATATAATAAATCATCTTCAAGGAAAATTGTATGAACATAACAAAAATTTCAGCTAAATATATTATTGGCTATCAAAATGACTCCCACGTTATTTATGAAAATGCAGAATTAGTCTACCTAAATGATACCGTAATCTACATAGGACACAATTATCAAGGTGATTATAATTCTCATATTGATGCAAAAAATGCCATTGTTAGTCCTGGATTTATTGATCTCGATGCCTTGGGAGATATAGATCATTCTTTGATTTTTGCAGATCAGCCTGAAGAACATAGACCCTATTTGATGTGGAATCATGAATATTTTCTCAATAGAAAAGAACAAATGACCTTAGAAGAAGAAAGCTTCAAATCTTATTATGCTTATGCTAATTTAATATCTAATGGTATTACGACTGCAATGCCTATTACTTCTGTACTCTACAAAAAATCTGCTGAAACCTACGAAGAAATAGAAGCTGCCGCAGAAAATGCTGGAAAATTAGGATTGAGAGTATATTTAGGACCTAGTTATGCATCAGCAAAACATACTGTAGATAATACTGGAAAAGTCTCTATTTCTCCTACTCCTGAAGATGGACAAAAAGGCTTTCAAGATGCTGTAAAATTTGCTAAAGCGTATCACAATAAATACGACGGTTTGATTCAAGCTGCGTTAGTCCCAGAGCGTATAGAACTACAAACAGAAGAAATTCTCAAAGAATCAAAAAAGATTGCCAAAGAATTAAATTGCCCTATTCGTCTTCATGCGGCTCAAGGGATTTTAGAGTATAACTTCATTCAAGAATGGTATAAAAAATCCCCTATTGCTTATCTCAATTCTATAGGATTTTTAGATGAAGGCACTTCTATTCCTCATGCTTTTTATACTTCTGGGTACCACGAAATCAAAGATACAAGTAATGATGATTTGGATATTTTAAGAGACACTAAAACAACAGTCATCCATTGTCCTCTCGTATATTCTCGATCAGGTAAAGGATTGGATAGTTTTGGGAGATATCAACGATATGGCATCAATATGGCTATGGGGACAGATACTTTCCCTTGTGATATGATAGATAATATGCGTACTGGGGCTTTTATAGCAAGACATTTAGACAATAATGCCCCAGCAAATAATTATACTGCCTTTTTTAATGCTGCTACCCTAGGAGGAGCAAAAGCTCTAGGTAGAGATGATATAGGTCGTCTTTGTGTGGGATCAAAAGCTGATATCATTATCATAGATCTAAATTCTATACATACAGGTACTATTGATGATCCTATCAAAACAATGTTTCTTCAAGGTACAGGGCGAGATGTTCATACCACAATTATCAATGGAAAAATAGTCATGCAAAATCGCATTATAGCAAATTTTGATTATGAACAAGTAATAGTAAAAGCTCAAAATTATTATGAAAAATTAAAAGAGTCTTACGTAGAAAGATCTCTCTATAAACTGCCTAAAGAAAAGTTGTTTGCATCAAGCTATCCAACAATAAAAATTGATTAACCTTAAGGAGGGAACAATGAAAAATTCAATATATGGATGGATGTGTTTTATACTAGTTGCCTGTGGACAGAATACAGATACCACCAAGAAGGACAGTATTACTGTAGCCTTATCAACGGCTCCTATTACTAAAGATCCTACAAAAGCAACGGATACCACAACACTAAGAGTGTTGACACAGATATTTGATACCTTTATAGAAAAAGACGCAAACGGCTCTCTTCTACCTGGTCTTGCTACCTCATGGAAAGCTATATCTCCTACACAATGGGAATTCAAACTTCGTGAAGGTGTAAACTTTCATAATGGATCTCCTTTTACCTCTGCTGATGCCGTAGCTACTGTTAAAAGATTATCTGTAACCACAGAATCACAAAGTCTCTTTAACAAAATCACTAATGTTACTGCCTCAGATGACTATACGATTAATATTTATTTGAAATCTCCTTTTGCCCCTTTAATTGGATATTTCTCTCATGGTAAATCTGCAGTCATGAACAAAGATCAAATCGCTGATTATGATCAAGGAATTATTTCAGACCCTATAGGAACTGGACCTTACAAATATAGTGAGTGGGTACAGGGTGATTACACAAAATTAACCTCCAACCCTGAATATTGGGGAGTAGTTCCTGCAATTAATACGCTCACCTTTAAAACGATTGTTGATCCTTCTATCAAAAGTATTGCCTTAGAAACTGGTGAAGTACAAATCGTTATGGATGTTGCTTATGCAGATATAGACTTTTTAAAAAACAAAGAAGGGGTTACCCTTATTCAAACTGATGGTACAGGCGTTGCTTATCTTGGATTTAATGTAAAAAATCCTAAATTACAAAGTCTAAAATTAAGAGAAGCGATAACCTTAGCTATTGATAAGCAAGGAATTATTAATGCTGTCTTAAATGGGCAAGGTACGGTAGCTGATACTATGTTTGGTAAAACAATGGTTGGTTACTTAGATGAGCCAGATCCTTTATCTTATAATCCTGAAAAAGCAAAACAAATCATACAAGACGAAGGACTTACAAATATCTCCCTCAAACTTGCTGTAAATGAAGGGGTAAGAGCTAAGATGGCAGAAATCATTCAAGCAAACCTCCAAACTGTTGGTATAGAGATAGAAATTGAAGTCTTAGAATGGGGTACTTTATTAGAATTAATGGATAAGGGTAAACAAGATTTATTTATTCTTGGTTGGGGTAATGTATCTCAAGATCCAGATGACACTTTGTATTCACTCTATCATAGTGATAATTTTGGAGCTGGAAATAATGTTACTTTCTACAAAAATGATACTGTCAATAACTACCTAGAGCAAGGAAAAACAATATTTGATCTTGATAAAAGAACAGAAATTTATCGTAAAGCACAGAGAATACTTCGTGCTGAGCGTCCTTTTGTTCCTTTGCATTTTATCATAGATCCTATTGCTACCGCTGATAATGTTAAAGGAATTACCCTTAAAACTTCTGGTGCTCACAGACTTAATACTGTTACTTATTCAGAATAGGAGAATAAATTTATGAATACATTATATACAGGTGATATCCTTCAAGGGAAAAAAGTCATCTCTTGTTTAAACACAGAAGATCTCGAAAATGGAACAACACATGAATTATACTTCCAAACAGAAGGGCAAAATATTACAGGACAACATTATTATGTACCTGTAAGTGTAGTCAAAGGCTCACAAACTGGACCTCGTATTGTCTTGACAGCAGGGCTTCACGCTAATGAAATGAACCCCTATCCTACAGTTAATGATATTAAATCAAAGCTCGATCCTAAGACCTTAAAAGGGACTGTTCTTATTGTTCATCAATATAACATTTCGGGATTGATTGCTAATATTAGAGAGTTTGTGCCTTCAGGACCTGTGAAAGTACACGAAAATATTAATAGACAAGCCTCAACTCCAGAACGAGAAACTGCTGGGCAATTATATTGTAGTAGTATGTGGGAAAAATTGGTATCCAAAAATGCCGATTGGGCTGTGGATTATCATACGGCAAATCCTACTACTTTTCCTTTGTTTGCTTATTCTAATATGAGTCTCCCAAAAGTTGCTACGATGACAAATCTTTTTGGAGTGGATGTGGTATTAAATTCTCATACATCTACGACATTGAGTGGTTCATTTACAGATATGGGGATTCCTGCTTTTACACTAGAAGTTGGAGCTAGGGATATTTATGAGGGAGAATTAGTTGAGCGATCTGTACAAGGTACTCTCAATTTTTTACGCTACCTCAAAATGATACCCGGCGATGTTATTGATTTTCCTCCAGCTATTTTTACAAATGAATGGGTCTTGATCCGTTCTGAGTTCGGAGCTTGTGTAAAAGCAATGGTCAAGCTCATGGATACAGTCAAAAAAGATGATGTCCTCTATCTCCAATACGACGCATTTGGAAATAAGATAAAAGAATATCTCAGCCCTCACGACGGGGTCATTGTTCAAATAAATCAATGTCCTATTGTGGAGTCAGGCACGATGATAGCCGCTTTAGTCTATCATAACAAAGACAAAGCCATTGATGCCGATTTAGAGATAGGCGGAGTCGGGCCTAAAGTCAAAAGCTAATTCTCATTATAATCTCAAAAATAAACCCCCCACCATGCTTACGCTAGGTGAGGGGGTTTTGTGATGTGAAGAAATTATAAAATAGATTGAGGATTTTTATCTATCTTATCAATTTTAAAAATATTGTAGATTCTTGTTGATATTCTTTTAGAAGTTCTTGAACGATACCAGATTCATTTTTATAAAACTCTTCATGCGATTCGAGGATTTTTTCTAGAGTAGTTTTTTTGCCATTATCCACAATTCTATCGAATATGTTTTTGCCTAAAAATCCCAACATAATTGGGGCTGTAGCAATCATTCCTACCCCTGCTACCATGCCACCTCCAAGAAGAGCTCCTATACCTGCCAATCCACTGGTAATAGCTGAACCACTACCACCAGCAAGCATGAGTATACTTGCCATAGAGCCTAATCCTCCAACAGCTTTTCCAACTACTCCTCCTACCTTAGATTCGGATATGCAGTTATTAATATGATCTTTATAGATTTTTTTATCTTCTGTATTTAAAGAGACTACAAATTTTTCTTCAATGTTTTTTGTTTCCTCTTCCATTTTTTCTTCGAGTTCTTGCATATTTTTATATGCTTGTTTTATTTCTTTATACTTTTTAGCATCAGGATTTCCAAAAAAACATTTCATCTATTTACTCCTATAAGTATATATACCCCACTAAATCAGCGGGGGTATATATATTTTTTTTATTTATTTTACGATATCATACTTCATCACTGTGTCTTTTTTATCATTAGCAAAATCTTTACTCAAATTTCACATCTACCCTAGGAGCATCGCCTATGATAATGTAGTAGGAGCTTGTTTGAACAAAAATTTCGGTAATAGTCCCATTAGCAGTGATACTATATATGCCAAAAAAGCTATAATAGGCACCCCCAACATCAAGTTTAGCTATTCCTAGATTAGGTATAGTCATCTCTGTCCCGTCAGCACTAAAGGTGGCTACTAAACTTAAATCAGATTTTTTCAAAGCCTTTAATCCCTTAACTCTATCTAAATCAAATGCTCCCTTTTTATAAAAGTTCACATCTACCTTAGGAGCATCTCCTACTTTTATAGAACTAGAAGACCCATCATAATAAACGATGATCTCAGTACTAGTATCTGTAATGGTATAGGTAGCTACTTCATCAGTAATACTTGTGAATTCTGCTGTTTTCCCATCTCCTACTAACAATCCTGTCATCTCTCTACCGTCAGCACTAAAAACAGCTTGTACTTTGGGTACTTCAAAATAAATATCAAGTCTAGCCTCACTACCTTTGACATTGTTTAGAAATTCCTCATCAGTAACATTAGGATCAGCAAAAACTACATCTACCTTAGGAGCATCGCCTATGACAATGAAGTAGGAGCTTGTTTGAACAAAAATTTCGGTAGTAGTCCCATTAGCAGTGATACTATATATGCCAAAAAAGCTATAATAGGCACCCCCAACATCAAGTTTAGCTATTCCTAGATTAGGTATAGTCATCTCTGTCCCGTCAGCACTAAAGGTGGCTACTAAACTTAAATCAGATTTTTTCAAAGCCTTTAATCCCTTAACTCTATCTAAATCAAATGCTCCCTTTTTATAAAAGTTCACATCTACCTTAGGAGCATCTCCTACTTTTATAGAACTAGAAGACCCATCA
This sequence comes from uncultured Brevinema sp., assembly GCA_947040475.1. GTDB lineage: Bacteria > Spirochaetota > Brevinematia > Brevinematales > Brevinemataceae > Brevinema_A. The sequence goes on along the minus strand of CAMRBT010000047.1, from coordinate 1,497 downwards.
TAATAAACGATGATCTCAGTACTAGTATCTGTAATGGTATAGGTAGCTACTTCATCAGTAATACTTGTGAATTCTGCTGTTTTCCCATCTCCTACTAACAATCCTGTCATCTCTCTACCGTCAGCACTAAAAACAGCTTGTACTTTGGGTACTTCAAAATAAATATCAAGTCTAGCCTCACTACCTTTGACATTGTTTAGAAATGCTGTGGCATTAGGGTCTGGATCTACTACAGATACATAAGTAAAGATCGTTTCTGTCGTATCAACCGTAATTGTACCGCCATCAGTAGTAAGGGTAATAACCACTTCTTTTGCAGAAGTATCAGTATAAATAGCCTCTGTACCAGAACTCGCTGACTCAAATATCAATGTTCCACTCACTTCCAATGTTAAAAAAGCCCCATCTACGACAAATGTTTTACCATCTGTAGCAAATGTTCCTATTTGCTTTTCAGATTGGAAAGCGTCTTTTGTTTTGACACTATTTAAGAACACTGTAGTACTAGACTCTGGGATCTCCTTATCAGGTGTCTTATCAGGGTCTGTCGAACATGCCCCCATAATAAATAGCATACTTAATAATGCTATATTGAAAATCGATTTCTTCATATGAGAAATCCTCCTTATATTTTTGAGTCCCTATAGGAATCCTTACTAAATTAGTTATCAACATACAGCCTAATTCAGTACATATAAAGAAAAATCCACAAAAAAAAAGCTCATAGGTTGTATGTGCAACCTCTTTGAGCTATATAGATATATTTTATACTACTTGCACACGAGTCATACAAACCTATGAACGGTATATATTTATCATTAATACAAGTAATATAAAACATATCTAATATCACCTGCACAAAATTTAAGAAAAAGATTATTGAGTATATACAAGTAATATTAAATATAGTATGATACAATACTACCTGCACAAAAATTTAAACGATTCTATAAAGAATTTTATAGATTTATTTGAGTATGTGCAAGTAATATTGGTTTTAAAAAGTAGTCCAATATCTAGCAAAGAGGTTGCATTACTATTATGATTTATTTTAGTATTTTTGTCAATATTTTGTATAACAAAATTTACTGGAGATAGAATTTCCCCACCTATACAGTATTTTTAGTATTGACACAATATATATAATATTATATAATATTTCAATCATATAAATAAATACATAAGGAAGGTCATGTTCGTGTCAGAAAAAAAACAAGCTTTTATCAATGGACAAATATATACAGTCAATAAAAATCAAGTATGGGCTGAAGCAATTTTAGTAATAGGTAATAAAATCCAGAAGGTCGGTAGTAACGAAGAAATTAACTTATTAATAGATGGTGATACGAGCATTATTGATCTAAAAAACAAAATGGTATTACCAGGTTTTATTGACGCACATACTCATGTATTTATAGGCGAGATCATGAAGTTAGGCTTACAATTTGAACTACTGTCCACCAAAGAAGAATTGCTAAATACGATCAAAGAATACTC
>CAMRBT010000046.1 GCA_947040475.1 uncultured Brevinema sp. | reverse complement strand
CCCATTTCTTCTAGGGTAGCAGCCGATTGAGTCATCGCAGCAGATTGACGTGAGATGGTATTAAAAATAGCATCTAAGGTTCTTTCCATCTCTTCTAAGACGGCAGCAGCCTGATTTAAGCTATTAATTTGTTCTGTCATTTGACGTGAAATTCTTTCTGTAGAGTGTCTCATTACTTGAGTTTCTAAAGTCCAACTTTTTGAGGCTTCAAACATTTGAGAGATTTGATATAGTATACTTCTAGCATGAGTAGTAAGACCTATAGTATACTTTTCTAATGTTTCCATAAAAACATTAAGATTAGTAGCAATAAATTGAGTTTCATCATTTGCTTTGAAATTTAATCTTCCATCTAGTTGTAAACTTTTATCTTCATTGATAAGTTTTTTAGCCATATGGGTAACCAAGCCAACTCTCACGGCAATAACTCGTAATGCTATATAGTTAAAAATAAGTATAATTAATAAAGCCAACATCACCCACATCATATCCGATTTTAATTGTGATACACTCGCAATAATTGCGTCCATTGTTCTAGTATATGTAGGAAGTGTAGGGTGCTTTAAAGACTCTATGTATATTCTTTTTAATTCTGGCCCATTACCTGGATTTGCTTTTGAAGCTGCTGCTAATTCAAATATTTTTATGAATTCCCCAGCTGCTATTTTATCTTCTTTAGAATTGCCCTTAGAAATATAGTCATACACAGGTCCACCATCTACTAATAGATTGAATTTATATTCAAGTTCCTTTTGACCTTCAGCAGACAAAGGTTCCCAAGAGGATATATAGTGATTACCAATTAATACTTTTAACTCATCGAGATAAAATTGTCTCGCAATAATTCGCATTTGATCATTATTTTTTGTTGAGATCGTAGAAAAAATAAGATAAATGACTACACCTGTGAACATCATAATAAGAAAAATTCTAGTACGGAGACTATGGAAAAGATTTTTTAATAAACTGTTTTCATTTAACATTGTGGTATCCTTTGTTTAACATATATAATTATATAGAGTATTTGATGATATTATTTTGAATTATACTATATTTTTTTTAAATAGTGTATTATTTATACTATTTATATAGTATACTATATATATTATAATATATATAGTAAATTATATAAATTTTTATATAGTATATATAGTATCGACGAAAACGCCAAGGATTTTAATATTATGAGTAACTTTTTTCTTCATTCAAAATTTGATCCCGCAGGAGATCAACCTGCAGCTATCAAAAAACTATCCGAAAACTATCATTCAGGGATGAAAGATCAGACCCTACTTGGGGTCACAGGTAGTGGTAAAACCTTTACTATGGCAGGAGTTATCCAATCTTTACAAGTACCAACACTTATTCTTTCTCCTAACAAAACTCTCGCTGCACAATTATTCAGAGAATTTAAAGATTTTTTTCCAGAAAATGCTGTCGAATACTTTGTTTCAAATTTTAGCTATTACCAACCCGAAGCCTACCTACCCCAAAAAAATGTCTATATAGAAAAAGAATCCCGTATTAATGATGAATTAGATCGCATGAGAATTTCTGCGGTAGCATCCTTATTAGAAAGAAAAGACACCATCGTTATCGCCTCTGTATCTTGTATTTATGGTATGGGAGCACCTGCAGACTATAAAGAATTAATTTTATTATTAAAAGTCGGCATGATCATTGATCTCAAAAAAATCACTCAACACCTTGTACGTATCTTTTATGAAGAAAGAGATTTCACCTTAGAAAGAGCATGTTTCCGTTATTATAATGATCATTTAGATATTCATTCCTCCTATTCCAAAGATTTGTTAAGAATAGGATTGGATCTTGATTTTTGCATTACCTCTATCACAAAACTTCAATATATCACAGGAACTATTTTAGAAAATCTTGATAGGACTCTTATTTACCCTGCACGATTGTTTCTTACTACAGATGATAAAATAGCTTCCTCTATAGAAAATATAGAACTAGAATTAATCGATAGACTTCAAGAATTAAGAGCCGAAGGTAAAGGTGATGAAGCTGGTCGTTTAGAAGCTCGTGTAAAATATGATATTGATATGATGTTAAGTGTTGGCTATTGTAATGGAATAGAAAATTATTCTCGCCATCTTAGTTTTAGAAAACCTGGAGAAAGATCTTTTACTTTATTAGATTATTTTCCTAAAGGTGATTATCTCACCATTATCGATGAGTCCCACATTGCTATTCCTCAAGTAAGTAGTATGTATAACGGTAATCTAAGCCGAAGAACCACCCTTGTAAGCCATGGATTCAGATTACCCTCAGCTATAGACCATAGACCACTTAAAGTGGAGGAATTTTTTGATATAGCAGACAAGGTGCTTTTTGTTTCTGCAACACCTGCCGATTTTGAGATTCAAAAATCTGAGGATGTCATTGAACAAATTATTAGACCTACGGGATTACTTGATCCTAATATAGAAGTAAGACCCTCAGAAGGACAAATTTTAGATATTATCAAAGAAGCAGAATTACGAAGAGAAAAGAATGAAAGAGTCATTATCACGACCATCACCAAAAGAATGGCTGAAAATTTAACGGAACATCTTATCGAAGCTGGACTTTTGGTATCGTATATTCATAGTGATGTCGATACTATTAAAAGAACAGAAATTTTAAGAGATCTCAGACTCGGTAAATATGATGTGATAGTCGGTATTAATTTATTGAGAGAGGGGATCGATTTACCTGAAGTGTCTCTTGTCTGTATTTTAGATGCGGATAAAGTAGGATTTTTACGATCTACTCGTTCCTTGATCCAAATTATAGGACGTAGTGCTCGTAATAGCGAAGGCTTAGTATTGATGTATGCCGATAAGATAACTCCTGCTATGAAAGAAGCTATGAGAGAAACTTCTCGTCGACGCAAGCTACAACATGCTTACAATGTAGAGCATAATATCACGCCTCAAACAATTAAAAAAGATATTACAGAGATCCTAGAAAGAAAATATAGTGCTGATGATGCCAAAAAAACTACAAGATCAGAACTCAAAGATATCTTACAAAGCAAAAAAACTAATAGTAAAAAGATAAAAGAAATGGCACTATTAATGGACGAGTATTCTGAAAAATTATTATTTGTGGAAGCTGGTATTTGTAGAGATGAAATTGTTAAATTCAAAAAAGAAAATGCAAAAGAAATAGAAAAAATAGCAAAGGCAACAGCCAAAGCAATAAAAGAAACGGAAAAAATAGCAAAAGAAAAATTAAAAGCATTAAAACAAGATGAAAAAACAGCAAAAGCGAAAGAGAAAACAAAAAAACTATTATAGAGAATATTATGATTTTAACACGAACTGATAGGATTATTATTGATGATTTACCAGGATGTTTGGCTAAAGTTTTAGGACAATTGACTTGGAAGAATGATCTCCTAAAAGATCTAGCTCCAGCAACATATACGATAGAAAAAGAAGACTTTACTTATCTTATTGAAGAATATAATCACAAAGACGATGCTTTATCTCATTGGAGATCGCATCGTCAATATATTTATATTTATATTATTGTATCTGGCGAAGAAATTATGGAAGTTAATGATATTTCTGAGTTAAGAATAATTCAAAAATATAATTCCAAAACAGATCAGATTTTATATACAGGCTCTTCTCAAACAAGAATACGTCTTAGAGAAAATAATATCGTGATTTTATATCCAGAAGACGCTTATAGAATACATTACAATCCTAACTCTTGCATAAAAAAATGCACCATCAAAATCCCTTTTTAACCAGCATTTTTTACAGGTTCTGGTACGACGATATTTACAAAAATAAATTTACTACCAATTACTGGTGCATCCAGTGTTAATTCGTTTTGATATAATTTTGGAACTAAAATAGTTTCACCCAGCCCTGTTTTACTCTCAAAAAGAGATTGTCTTGCTTGAGGAACATGTTCAAAAAACCCAGCCCCTACTAAACTCCCTTCTCTCACATCCACTAATACCGCTTGTAATACATTAGTATCAATAGGCTTTTTTAACTCTTTTAATAATTGTTTGACTGTTCTTATCGCATATTTATCAGGAAATAACTCTGTTAATTCTGCTTCTAAAGAAATACTACTTCCAACAAGAAGCGTATAAGCCCCTTCTACAAGGTTTTTAGGTAAAGTTAAAGTCATATTTGTATAAATATCTTCAGCTAAATATTGTTGTAAGATAAGATTAATATTGATATCTTCTCCTGGGTAATAAGCAGTCTTAGCGACTTTAACCCCACTAACAGCATAATATTCATAATACTCATCCTTAACATCGATATTAAATTCCATTTTTGAAGGAACTAAATGGACTAAACTATTTGACCACAAGATAGAAATATAATTTTCCCAATAATCTTGAATAGATTCAGGAGCATAAGGGGTATGTCTCACCCAAGTAGAGCTATTAGAAACAATTTGATTATTCGTAAATTCTAATTTCCAAGATAATTGTACTTGTTTTTCTATGTTTTTTCCTAGTTCTCTTTCGAGGACTGCTCCCATTCCTTCACTAATGAGTGTTGGTAAGTATTTACGAGACTTAGCCATATTCATATTATAAGTGTTAGAATATTCTTTACCTCTAACATTAATCGTCACAGGAATCATAGAAGCTTTTTTATCAAAGCGTCCATAAACAGAAGAATGTCCATCAAACACTGTTGACCCTATAGTCTCAGGAAGAGCACTTCCCAATTTAAAGGACAATCGAGAGCTTGACATCACATCATAAATCTCGGCTCTTGCTACAGGTAAATTAATAGGACCTTCGCTATCCATAGGGTGCCCATAGATATAAAAATCTTCTCCATCAACATAAGTCACCGTACCTATAGAAGCTAAATTAATATCACCTTCCATCAATTTTATAGCGACAGCATCTCCTGCTTTTAAAGGAACAATACCATTACTTCTTGAAGAAGGAATCGTAATAAATTCTTCCAAACTTCTTCCGTATATTTTGGTATCAGGTATATTTTGAATTTTTTGAAGAATATCTGATTCTTCCATCCCATTCATAAACCACGCAGTTTGAATAGGAGAAGCATTTTGAGGAACAAAAACAGTATTACCACTTCTTGTTTTATCAGAGATCATATCTTGAATAGGCACTATCCCCGCTAATAATTCTAAAGCATTTGCCCAAGTGTACGCCAAAGCTCCTACTAATTTCCCATCTATGTATACAGGACTTCCACTCATTCCAGCAGCTACACGGCTACGTTCTACATTTTTACCAGATAATTTGACGAGTATCATGCCACTTTTAGTAAGTTTATTAGGCATAAAAGCAATAACTTCAAGCTCCATTTTTTCAGGTTCAAGTCCTTGCATTACCGTAAGAGCATAGCCTTTCATACCTTTTTTTAGTTCATAGGGATCAAAGAATTCTATTTTTTCTTGTGCATGTATTGTATTAACAAACAATACTAATAATAATAATTTTTTCATGCGTTTCCCTTATCTAAAAATTTAATTTTACGCCACCATTAGCTTGGATACCACCGTAGTAAGTTCCAGAAATAAACTGAATATTTTGATTTAAGACATTATTTACTTCTATAAATAATTCTGTGATTTTATATATTTTTTGTGATACTCTAAAATTCAATAGATGTATCGTAACTGATTTGTTAAGATCTGTCAAATTGCGTGGTGCATAAATGGTATATCTTGTCTCAAAATTAAAGCCAACAGGACTATATCCTAAATTCATCAAGAGATCAAATTTGTGAGGAGTAAATAAAAGCCAGTCTTTTTGGATACCTTCATACCTATAAGAAAGTGCTATGTTAAAAATCTTAGCAAGTTCAGCACCTATCGTGATTCCAGCACCTAATACTCCCACCCTATCTGTTGTGGTAAAAGAATATAATTTTTCTATAGGGTCATAAGCGTAGATTCTTTTGTTTTGGTAATCACTATATTCTATATCACCACTCATCCAAAAATATGGGATTGGTGTTATTCTAAAAGATGATGAATAAATCCAACGAGATTCAGGTGCTGGAGTGTAAGAATATAACTGAATTTCTTTTGATGATTTTTCTGCATTATACAAATTGAAATCACCCGACATTTTGAGGTCAATCACAAAAAGATCTAAATAATTATAAGTTAATACTATTTCTGGCCATCCAAATAGACTCTCTACGGAAGAACCACCAATCACAAATCCTATATCAATACCAAATCCTTTACCCACAAGAAAATCACTCTTTATTTTTAGTAAACCTGTGTGTGCTTGAGCTTTTGAGTAATCATTCAAATAATACACTGCCTGCACTTCAAAATAATTCCAATCAGTAAAATTGGCTCTATAAGATAAATCAACGCCAGTATCTATTAGTAATTTGTCCTTAGTTTGAATTCCTTGAGTATCTTGAAATTCTACGAGTGAAAAGCCCGCATGAGCTTTTATATCTAAATAAGAAGTATCATTAATCCAATGTTTTGTCGTTATTGTTGTGGGAATATATTGAAAAAATTGAACATTATCTACATTATCGACAAAATTAATTTTATTTTGATCGTAAGAAAAATCAATAGTAACACTGGTATTCGTTAAATCTACCATAAAAGTGGTATCTAAAACATTTTTATAAAGTGATGTGTTAGCATATTCCATGTCATTATAAGTTGTATTTTGACGAAATTGCCCTGTATAAGAAATCTTATAAAATAAATTTTTCACAATATTCTGAGACAATGCATTGACTGCTGTATTATTAAAAGATCCATAAGCAAATTGAATATAAGTCAATTTATTTATATTTTTTTGAGATAGTGCTAATCCCAAAGAAGCATCAGTAATCCCTGTCATCAATTCTTCTAAGTATACTTCTTGAAATTGAGGAGTCCTGTCTTTTAAAATAGCAGATTCTGAACTAACAGTATTAAGAGAGCTTTGATCATCAATAGCAAATTCCAATTCTGGCAATATAATTTCATCAGCTTGAGCAAAAATAATTCGAGGAAAAAAAATGAGCAACAAAATTAAGAATTTAAACATAGTTATGTTTCCTTAAAATCAATTGCTCATATTATAATATATTTTCTGTAAAATAACAATATTATTCTTCTATTTCATCCTCATCAAAATCTTGAGGAAATTTTATTCCATAAGCTTTTAATGTTGATGTTCCTTCGGAAGCTACAGGGTAATAACCTTTATTGACCAAAGCTTGGGTGTATATTTTGTTATAGATAAAAGCTCCAAAAATATTGATAATAAAATAAAAAGCTGTTGAAAAGGCATTATATAATCCTAAGTCATCTGTCATTTGCAAAACTTGTTCTCCGTCTATCTCAGAAAAAGTATAAGGCATCATGTAAAAAACAGCAGCTCCTAGTCCCATATATAATAAGAACAAAGGAAGAAATACTTTGAAATCTTTACGAAATAGAGGAACAAACATTCCAAAAAAGAAAGTTGTCCAAGAAAATCCTAGCACCCCTATTTTTACATTATTTTTGCCTTGCTTTTTTAAGAATAAAGTAAATGCCATCATAAAACTCCTTATATGGTGATTGTATTATTACAATCCCTGTTTCACTAAAATATACTCATTTATAATTATTTTGACCAATATATTTAGCCAAAACAATTGTAAATTACATATAAATATCAAATGAATATTATTTAACTTCTGTATCAGCACCGAGATCAAATGTTAAATTTTCGTAGTTTCTATTTAGAGCAACAGTAATAGGCACCATTTTTGCAACTGGTCCCATTAATTGACGAGGTCCAGGAGAGGTGAAACAATCGTTTTCTGACCACTGTTTTCTACGGGATACAAAAAATTCAAAAGCGGGAGAATTTAATTTTACCAAAGCTTTTTCGATTACGAATTCGTCTTGACCATGTCTACGCTCTATATTAAGAAGTCCTGTTAGTGGGATAGCTTGTGCTACTCCTCCATTTTGAAGATCTGTAATTGCAGCCATATAACCAGTGAATCCACCCAATGCTAAAGATCCAGCAACTAGTCCTAAATTAAGACAATAAGCAGCATCAAATAATGTTGGTGCGCCACATCTACCTTCATAACCAAAGAAATGATTTAAAGCGTTAAAGTTGTAGCTTGCGAATAAAGAATCTTTAGAAGCAGTTTCTTGTAATTTTGCAATACGAGCTTTGACCATTTCTATGACTAGTGTTTCTGTAGGGATTTGAGATAATGGTAAATTACCATGAGAATCTCTTTCTAAGAGTAGCATATCTTGAATGTTGCTTGGTAATTCTTGATATAAAGCTTTTGTTTGAGCATTTAAGTTAGACATAATAAATTCTTTTTTAGTAGTAATATCCATGGCAACAATTTTATCCAAATTATGTCCCATGATTTCGTCCATTGCAGTAAGTAATACTTGCATTTCTGGGATAAATTCAATAAAACCTTCAGGGATTAAAACAAGCCCATGATTGATTCCTTTATCTGCTCTTAGTTTGACTACTCTAGCAATATCATCAATGACTTGTGCTAAAGACATTTTTTTCTCAAGAATTTCTTCTGAAATAATAGTATAAGCAGGTCTTGTTTGTAATGATGTTTCTAAAGTAACATGACTAGCTGCACGACCCATGATTTTTACAAAATGCCAATACTTGAGTGATGATGCTGTGTCTTGTAAAATATTACCGACCATTTCAGCATAGATTTTTGTTGCTGTGTCAAAACCAAAAGAAATAGGTAATAAATCTCCTAATTGAAGATCTCCGTCTATTGTTTTTGGAACACCAATTACGGTAACACCTAAAGGCGCTAATAATTCTGCTAAAACGGCAGCATTGGTATTTGAATCATCTCCACCAACAATAATAATAGTATCAATTTTATGTTTTGTTACTACTTCTTTAACTTGAGTGAATTGTTCTTCTGATTTTATTTTTGTTCTATCAGAACCCATAAAATCAAAACCACCTGTATTACAGATAGAAGCTGCCATAGCATCAGTGATCTCAAAGAATTCACCAGCTAACAATCCTTTAGGACCTGCTTTGGTAGCAAAAAGAGTGTTATGTTCTCCAAGTGCTTTTTTAATACCTACGACTACATTATGTCCACCAGATGCTGGACCACCAGAAAATAACACAGCAATACGCTTGCCTTTAATGTTTATAACACCATCTGTAACAAGAATTTTATTCTCACTTTTTTCTATAGATAAAGGAAATTCTTTTGTTATAGCAGCTACATCTTTAGTTGTTAATACTTGATTGGACTTTTTAAATCCTACTGCTTGTAAAGAAGAACCTTTTACAAATTCTTTAAGAATAGGTACAGGTAATGTTCTGACAAAGTTTTCGAATGAAGAATGATGTTTCTCCATATTTACTAAATTATTATTTAATTGACTCATTTTAGTCTCCTAATTATTTATTTATTTGCATAATATCCGATTTTTCTAAATTTATCATATCTTTCGTTAAGAAGTTTTGTTGTGTTTTTTTTCTTTAATAAGGCTGTATTATTTAGAAGTGTTTCTGAGAGAGTAGCCATCATTAATTCTTGATTGCGATGTGCCCCACCTATAGGTTCAGGGATAATTTGATCGGCAACTCCAAATTCTTTAAGATATTTTGGAGTGTATTTTAGAGCTTCTGAAGCTTGTTGAGCTTTTTTGGAATCATGCCACAAAATAGAAGCACAAGATTCTGGAGAGATCACGGAATAAATAGCATGCTCTAAAATGAACACCTTGTCAGCTACCGCTATTCCTAAAGCTCCACCACTACC
>CAMRBT010000045.1 GCA_947040475.1 uncultured Brevinema sp. | reverse complement strand
TATATATCTGTATTTGAAGAACCCTTTGTCATGAAAAAATAATAATCATTTAAAACTAAAAACACTCTCTGAGCTTAGAGAGTGTTTTTTGATTTTATATTTTTATCTATCAATTTGTTTTTTTAATTCCCCAAGCGTTAATATCCTAACATCTTTTAGTTTACTAATTAATTTGCTAGCTTCTTTATATATGTGAGCTTGACTATTTTCTGTAATTACTACATCTACGTAGGGAGCAATAGCACTAATTTTAATATCAACAACATCATTCAAAATCATTGGTTTTTTATTACACAAGCGAGAAATACAAGAGTATTCCATTATTAAATAGGAATATAGATGTCTAGGTGTTAATTTTATTTTCTGTAAATATTCGTTTTTTACACTAGGATTTTTGGGTACGTGTAATTTCATTTCATTCCAATAATTACAAGATTCTTCTAACTCTTCTCGTATTTTTTCTGGTGAAAATTGCTTTTGAATAAAAATTAATACGTCATTAGTTGAGGGTTTACAATAATAAGCGACATTACCTGTTAAAAATTCTCGATTCTCTTGATAAGCTAACTCTTCTTCTTTAAAAATTGTCCGAAAATCTAAAAATATCAAAATGGGAAGTACTGTAAAGATACCTATAAAAGTATCATTAATATCTTGAAAGGGATTTATTTCTAATAAAGAATATGCTGAAACACATAACATAAAATTTTCACCATAATAATTCAGAATTTTTTTAGCAATACCATGATCTGGATGATTTGGATCAAATCCATTGACAATAGTCCTAATAATATTAGTGTCTAGTAATATTAATCTATACTCATTGTTACCTACAACTATCATCACAACTCCTTATTATCACTCTTACCTAAATATACAAAAAAGACTCCTAAAAATAAGAGTCTTTTTTTTATAATTTTTATAAACTTAATAATTCGTCAACGACTTTTCTAAAGTCTGTCTTTGGACACATATAGACATATTCTATACCTACAGAAGTAGCTCCGAATTTGTCATAAAATTCATGATCACCAACAAAATAAGCGTGTTTTGATTCTACGGCTAGATTTTCTAATATTCTATGAAAAATCATTTTTTTAGGCTTCATAAAGCCAAATTCATCAGAAAATACCAAATCATCAAAAAGGTCATATATTTCTTGTTCTTTTAAGAAAAATCTCAAAGCTATACCCGGTGTCATTGCCGTATTAGAAATAAGAGCTATTTTTTTGTCATGAGCTTTTAATTTTTCTAAGCCTTCTTTGACATGTTCAATTAATTTGGGTGGTGTTTGTAAAGAAGCATAAGCCCAAATATCGTAGAATTTTTTGAGAAGAACAACATCTTTTAGATTGAGTTTATCTGCAAAAATACTAACTAAATCAAAAACACTAAGACTGAAAAAAAACTTTTGGTGTTCGTGCATAATAACTTGTGTTTCATCATAAGCTTTGATAACTTCAGAAAAAAGGATAGGAAATCCTGATTTTTCTATTGTTGCCCACATAGCGTTAAGTCTATACTGGTGTTGATCTTTTATATTATCATCAGTTATTAATGTGTTGTACAAATCAAATATTATTAGTGATTTTTGCATTATAAGTATCCTTTTATCTACTCAGATACTAATATCATAATTCGAAAATAGATATCTGTCAATCTTATCTTATTATAAATTATTTATTTTCTAATATCTTAAACTTTCAATAATTAAGTTTTGCCATTCTATAGATTTGGAAATATGAGTACTTTTTGGGTGTTCTTCTGTCAATCTTCTAAAATAAGTTAAAGATTCTTCTAGTTTATCCATTTCAAAAGCGATTTTACCTAGAGCAAAGAGTGCATCAGCATCTTTTGTAGTATCTTCATTAGCAAGGACTTTTCTCAAAACAACCATAGATTGATCAAATTTTTGTCTTTTGTAGTATAAGTCTGCTATTTCTAGCTGAGCCTGATCTCCATGTTCTGTATTATTAAAATGGGTAAGTATTTTTGTATAATTTCTTTCTGCACTATCCAAATAACCACGAATTACCAAATCACGACCATGCGATAAGACGTCTTTAATAAAGGAGCTCTTAACATATTCAAAGTTTTTTGAGGAAGGATATGCTTTTATAAAGTTTTCTAATTCGTTAATTCTTTCTGGGAGCATTGATTGAGCAGCATAAAGATCAGCTTTCCCTAAAGATCCATCTTCGCCAATAACATTATTAAAGTATTTTAAAGAAGAGAGATACTCATTTTTATGTAATAATAAATACCCTAAATAAAATGATATTTTTGATTTTGTAGGTTCTTCAGCTCTGAAATAAGCTTGTTCTAGGAAAGTTTCTATATAAGAATCGTATTGTTTTCTCTCACGAGCGATAGATCCTAATAACAATACTGATTCAGAATAATCTTCGTTGCTTAGTTGGGTTTCCCCTAATATTCTTTGAATATAGGATAAAGCACCTTCAAAATCACCTCTTTCATTCATTAGCTTTGCACCAATCAAACGAACCTTATGCCTATAAATACTTGTAGGATACTCAGAAATAAAATCTACAATCAAACGAGATGATAATACATAATCGCCTAGTTCATAAGCAATAAAAATGCGTTCTGCCTCTTTAGAAGAATTATCTATAGCTGAAGTTGTCGGTATTGCTGTATTCTGAAGAATATTTTCCTGCGGAGCACTTTGTAAAACAATTTCTTGTGTGTTTTGTAAAATAATTTCCTGTGGAGCATTTTCCTGTGGAACACTTTGAGAAGTCTTCTCTTGAGAAATCATCTCTTGGGCTGTTTTCTCTTGAGGGATTGTAGGAATTTGTATTTGTGGAGCATCATAAATAGGTGCTGGTGCTGCTGTGGATTGCTTGAAATCCTTATAAGAGTTTACCATTGATTGATAAAAAAATAAGTATAGAAACAACAAGGCAGAAATAAATAATACAGTTAAGCAAAACTTATTTAAAAATTTATAAAACACTAAATTAGTTTTATCATAATATTGTTCTTTTTTCATCACTTTTCCTTATTTAGTTGTTTTCTGTTATTTTTCTTTCTAGAATTTTTCCAGAACTATTATCTAACCAATATCTTGCTTCAGGGATCCCCATTTGTAATGCTGTAATAAATACAGAAAAGGCATCTCTATAAGCTCCTAATTGATAATAAGATTGACCTAACATCATCAATGATGATTTGTTTTTGGTAGCAAAATTTAATAAATAAATAGCTTCTTGATACTGACCCATATTATAGGCTCTTCTTCCCTCTGAAACTGCTAGTGTGTAACTAGGCACCATCCACTTAGAGGCAATTTGTTCGTAGTTTTCACCCAAGATATTTCTTGTTCTTCTTTTCCATGACTCTTGTTTAGATATCCAAACTTCTTGATTTTCATATAACCATGTTTCTTTGGGATTGTCTTTAATTTCTAGAACTTTTTCTACTACTACCTTTTGATAATAATTCTGAATATTAGAAACTCTTTTTTTAGGGTTTGTTTTTTCTAAAGAATTTTGATTGTCATCAAAACCACTAAAAAATTCTCTTTTTACTGGTGATGTTTGTGAATTTTGAAAAACAGTAGTGATTGTTGTAAGAGCCTCTTCATTTTCTTTGATAGAAGTTGTTAGTTTAGCTATCTGTTGGTCTAAAGCCTCTAGATTTATAGCATTGTGTTTTACATCTGTTTTTGCCATTTGTAATGAAATACCACTAACCATATCATTGAGTTTTTTATTTTTCTTTAACGCTGTTAATACATTAAGTTTTTGTTTATAATTATTTATAGTACTAGTGTATTCTTTTTGAGTAAAATCATAGACCATTTGATTGTATTTTTTGTTATACTGAGCAATAATACTATTATTTTTTAATGTTTCTAGCTTTGGTATATCCTGTATACTGCTTAAGAAATCACTTTCTCTTTTTAGTCTTCGTTGTCCCAATCCTTTTATATGCCCACTGATTTGATATTGTTTTATTCTAATATTATCTCTTTTATCATAATAAGCACTCAAATTACTTTTGAAGTCTTTAGTAGGAAGATTATCCGTATATACTAAAGATCTTGTAAAGGTATGATAAGAGTTAATTTCATTAGATATTGTTATGATGTTTTTCATAATATTATCATAATCTTGTTTTTCTTGAACTAACAAATATTGACTTGCATCTTCTATTTCTTTTAAAGAATTTTTTCTAACATTTAATATTTCATTTGTAAAGTCAGTAGCTAGGCTACTTATTGATTCTTCATGCTTTTCTTGATTAAAAGCATTGTTTTTAGCAAAAGGATTTGACGCTTTCATCTCACTATCAGCTCTTGTTAATAAATTCATGTTATTAAAAGAAAAAGGCTGTAGAGAGTCATCTAAATTTTCTGGGGTAGACATTAAAGACATATCATCTTCAATAATTGTTGATCCAGCCACAGAATTTTGACTATTTAATTGTTCTAACAACGATTGATTGCGATTGGTATCTGCTAATATTTGTAAATTTGACAAAGTTCTTTGAACAGCATCTTCAATATCTTTTTCTGAGAATAACTCTTTTGGATAATAAGGCATTTGTTCTGTTCTTTTTATATATTCTGTTTTTGATACTCTTTCTAAGGGTGGAGATTTTCTTAATAAAACCGCAGGAGTCGTAAAAATATTAATACCGGGAGACCATTGTTTTGAATCTTGAATAATCACAGCATAATAATAAGGTGTTTCAAAAGAAATGTTCCTATCTTCAAAAGCAAATTGATTGGTCACTGTTGCATATACTGGCAATCCTAAAGCACTATTGTATTGGGCTATAGGGTAACGGCTTCTATAAATAGTAAATATATATTGAGGTAAATCTTTTGGGTACACATTCCATTTTAAATGAAAGATATCCTCATAAGATTGTACATCTAAAGAAGTTATTGTATGAGCTGGATTGTAAATTTTTGTAGGTGTGGATCCTTGAAAAATTCTTTTTTCTTCAACAACAATAGATACAGGTTGAACAGTTGTATTTATTTCTGGAAGAAGAGTTAATTCATAGCCCTCTACCAATTTATTAACAGAACCTTGTGCTATATCATCAAAAGAAGCACTATTATCAGCAACTATAGCAAAATAATACGCTCCTGATTTATTAAATTTCATTATATATTCATATTCATAATAGGAATCAATTTTGATGCCACTAAAATTACTTTTAATAGAAAGTTCAGCATCTCTCAATACAAAAACATCTGAAATTCTGGAAGTATGATAATATATAGTAAAATCACCTTCTGCTATATCTGATTTCCATCTTAATATTACCGTATCAGAAAGAACATCTCCTATTTCTATAGATGTTACGATATTTTTTAAATCCTGTGCTTGAATATAATTAAAAGATAAACAAAGAATTATATTAAATAAAATCGCATATTTTTTCATAAGAATTCCTTATTTCAAAACAAATTAAGAAAGGTGTAAAACAGCACTTCTCCTTAATGTACTCGGAACTTCCACTTTTATAACTTGATCTTATTTAAATAAATAATTATAATATTTTTAACCTTTCTTAAACAAATCCTTCACTATTTTTCGTACAATCGCACAATAATATTTATACATTTTAAAGTTTTACACAATTTTGTTTTTTTTTGCAGAGTAAATCAAATCAAAACACAAGATGTTATTATAAAAAATAGAGCTGTAAATAACTATAAAACAATAGATTAAAGCTTGTTCTTGTTAAAAATTTTAGACAACTACTACTAATACTACCTATTATATTTTAAATTTAAAGATTAGTATTAATGTTAATCACATTCTTTTTTGTGTTATAAAAATTTAAAAAATTTATTAATTTTAACTTGACTATTTTGTCTTTTTTAATCATACTTAGAGTAGTTATTTAAATCAATTACAATTTAGGAATAAATAGTGTATATCTTATATTTATTAACTCCTTTTATCATTTTTTTCTGTGTATACCTGTATTGTCTAGCATCTTTTTCTAAAGTAAGTAGAGGAATTTTTCATAATTATATTTCTTTGATTTCTTTAAAAACAGATTGGAAAAACTCCTTTCTAGAAGATTTAGCTGAAGCAACAAGAAAATATTTTAATGCTCCTTTTATTAGTATTACAAAAGTAAAAAGTTCTAATACGGGTAGAATGATTATTTCTTCAGGAGATAACTCTGTAGGATTTTTAATTGATTCTGTAGAAAAAGAAGAATACTATCTTCAAAAGAAAAAATCCCTCCTACTTCCTTATATTTATAAAACAGAAGAAGTTCTTATAAAAAAAGATCACAAAAACACAAATATTTTAAAATATTTTAATTTAAAGTATTCTTTTATGATTCCTGTATTTTTTTCTCATCAAACAGAAGAAGTATTGATAAGTGTTTATTTTAAAAACAGAATAACTTGTTTATTTGCCTATATAAAGTATGTTTTAATCAGAAGAAAATTAGCCTATTTTTATGCAGGTGTTTTTAGAAATTTCGTAAGAGCATTCGAAAGTTCTGCTGAATTATTATTAGAAGAGATAGAAGACTATGTAGCGATTTCTCTTAATGAAAATGCAAAAATTGTTGCTTGGAATAAAGGTGCTGAAAAATTATTTGGATATAGAAGTGTAGATATTATAAGCAAAAATTTTGTTTTGCTTTTTAACTATGGAGAAGAAGAAACTTTTAGCAAATCTTTAGAAATATTGAATGTCAAAAATGATGTAAAGTATTTTGCTACTTTAAAGGATAAAATGAATATTCCTATTAAAGTAGAATTAAAAGTAAAAAAGATGCTTACCGTAACAGGATCATTAGCTGGATATAGTGTTTTTGTCAAAGATATAACAAAAGAAGAAATCTTTAAAGATAATATTCAACAACATAGTTTTATTAACTATACTATTTTAGAAAATAGCCAGGATGGTATTTTGATTTTAAATTCTGATGATAAGATTATTTTTTATAATCAGCGTGTAAAAATTATTTTAGACAATTCTATGAATCTTTTTGGAATTCCTGGAAAAAAAATATTTCCTAGAAAATTTGGAGAAGTATTTGAAGAAACTGTAGATACACTAAAAGAATCTAAATTAGAATTTATAGATATTGATTATTGTTTTGAAAGTAAATACTATAATATTAGATTTTTTAGAGTGCATAAAAACTCTGATAATGAGTATGGTGGTGTCATTGTATTCTTTATTGATGAAAGTGCAAGAATGTTGACTATGCTAGAACTAGAAGAAAAAAAAGAAGCTTTAGAAAATATTAATAAAAATCTTTTAGATGCTTTACATTCAGCTCGTGTTATGCAAGAAAATCTTATTCCTAAAGAGCTTCCTAATGAAGATGGAATGTATACAGAAGCTATTTATGAATTGTCAGATGATCTTGGTGGCGATTTTTATTATTCAGAAAATATATTTTTAGAAGATAAAAAATATAATATTGCTTTTATTAGTGATGTTAGTGGGCATGGGATTTCTTCTTCTATGATGAATGTTATGGTGAAAGAAGTCTATGGGACATATGTTGATAATTTAAAAGAAGGCCATAAAAAAGAGCCTTTGGATTTTTTAAAATTATTAAATAAAAAAATATTAGATCTTAATGTTACAGAAAACAAATTTATTACTTGTGTGATTGCTTTGACGGACTTTGAACAAAAAACAGTTAAAATTTGTTCGGCAGGCCATACCTTACCTTATTTTATTAGAGGTAAAAAAATAGAATTGTTAAACTTTAAAAGAGCTGTTCCTTTAGGTGTGATTGATTTAATTCAGTGTGATACCTATGAACTTAAATATAAAGATGGCGATAAAATAATATTATATACAGATGGATTTTTAGACCTCTTTGAAGTGGATGATCAAAAACCATCAGATTCTGCTTTATATTATCTTCAAAATAATATAGATAAAAACATAGTAGAATTAAAAGATTTAATAATAGAAAAGCATATTAGTTATAAAAAAGAACAAATTTCTTCTATAGATGATCTTACTATTTTATTAATAGAATTTAATAAATAAACACAAAAAAATAAATCTTCCCCTTACAAATTTGTGAGGGGATTTTTATTTATCTAGCGATTAAAATGATAAATTAGATTGAGAAAATTTTAAAAATTCCGATAAACAGTCTATGGTATAATGTTTCATAAGTAGGAAAATATAATGGTAAAATTTGTTAATGTTTCTCAATCATATGGTAATTTCAAAGCTTTGCATGATCTAAATTTTGAAATTAAAAAAGGAAGTTTGTTAGCTTTATTAGGACCGAATGGTGCTGGTAAAAGTACGACCTTAAATATTATGACAGGATTTAGACCTCCTTTAGAGGGTGAAGTTTTTATTAATAATATTAATATTTTTGAAAATCCTGAAGAAGCAAAATCTTGTATAGGTTATTTGGCAGAAATTCCGCCATTATATCCAGAACTGACGGTGATTGAATATCTTATATTTATTGCTGAGATGAGAGGAATGAGCCATGAGGAGTCTGTTTCTAGATCAAAAGAAGTTTTAAAACTTCTCAACTTGCTAGAAAGAGAAGATGCTTTGATTAAGAATTTATCTAAGGGATTAAAGCAGAGAGTTGGAATTGCTCAAAGTATTTTACATTACCCCAAATTATTAGTTCTCGATGAACCGACAGTAGGATTAGAACCTTCGCAATTAATTGAATTTAGACAAGTGATAAGACATCTTGCGAAAGAGACAGGAATGACAGTAGTCATCTCTACACATATTATGTCTGAGGCTGCGGAACTTTGTGATGAAGTAATTATCATTAGTGAAGGAAAAAAAATATTTGAAGGTTCAAAAGACTTTCTTCTTGCCAATAAGAATAGCCAAGAGTTTTCTTATGAATTAATAGTAGTGAGACCTTCTCAAGAATTACTCTTACACCTTACAAGTGTGCTTGATGTAGTTAGTGTTGTTGAAAATAATAATATTATTAGTATCACTACAAATAAGGATATTTCTGAAATTATTGTTGAAGAAACTATTAAATTTGGAGCGGGAGTGAAATCTATTACACCCACTGTTAATAGTCTAGAAAAAGTGTTTTTAGATCTTACAATAAAAAAATAACATTAAGAATTAAATTTAAAGAAACTTATCTTATATAAATATACAAAAATATTTAAAGAAAGTAAAATTATATACAAAATAAATAGGAAGTTAAAATAGAATTAATAATATTATTAATGTTTTTAATATTACCAAACATATCAATAGGATCAGAATTAGAATTACCGAAAGGGATAAAAATGGATTATGATGATATTGACGATATAACAACTTATAAAAATTCAAAAACTTCACCATATATAAAACAAGATATGTGGACACCGATATTAATGGAAGTACGTACTCAAAAAGATGGCAAGCCATATATTATATTACAAATTAGATATAAGGGTCAAAGCTGGTTATATATCAATAGAGCAAAAATAATAATAAATAGTAATCAATTAGATCTTGATTTAATTGATGGTAACACATATGTTGACGGAGCAGTTAATGAAAAATTTAGAATTGTATTAACTGCTATTCAAATAAATTTCTTTAAAGATAATTTGAAAGATATAGAGTCTATGAAAATTAGATTGTATGGTAAAGATAGTTATACTGATATACCAAAAGGAATGGGTGTAACTGAAAAAGCATTATTAAAGAATGCTAAAGAAATGAAAGTAATGATAGATTTTTTTGAAATATTACAAAATAAATAGGAAGTTAAAAATGAAGAAAATATTACCTATTTTTAAAAATGAATTGAGATTGTATTCTTATTCATGGTTAGGTTTGTCCTCATTAATTATTATAAATATTATTGCGGGCATGGGATATTTATTAGGTTCTGTAAGTTTTGGAAATTTTCAATATTTCTTTAGCTTGTTAGAAATGCCATTTGCTTGGGCAATTTTAATAGTAGGATCAAGATCTTTAGCGAAAGATAAAGAGCTAGGAATGTTTTCTTTATTTTTTACCTCACCTTTGA
>CAMRBT010000044.1 GCA_947040475.1 uncultured Brevinema sp. | reverse complement strand
TAATAAAACTATGTGATATAATCATTTTAATATCTCCCTATAATGATTATCGGAATTATTTAAAAAATGATTATAAAAATTAGCATAATAGTGTTTAAAAAATAAAAGCCCACTATATTTAGTGGGCTTTTTTATTTAGTGTAGGGGTTTATTGGTTTTCTTTGTCAAATAAAACTTCTTTGATAGAAGCTAAAGATCCCATCATTGCTGATGCTTCGTAAGGCATCATAATGGTTTTGTTTCCAGCAGATCCAAGCTCTTTTAATGTTTCCACATATTTTAGAGCAATTAAATAGCTTGAGGAATTCATTTGAGATCCAAGATTTTCTGAAAGAAGACGTAAACTTTCGGATTCAGCTTTAGCGATTCTTTCTCTCGCTTCAGCAAAACCTTGAGCTCTAAGGATTTCAGATTCTCTAAAACCTTCAGCATCACGGATACGAGCTTGTTTTTCACCTTCAGCAAATAAAATAGCTGCTTGTTTTTCACCTTCAGCTCTGAGGATGGTTTCTCGTTTTTCTCTTTCAGCACGCATTTGTTTTTCCATGGCAGCTTGAATATCTACAGGTGGTGAAATATCTTGTAACTCAACTCTGTTGATTTTAACACCCCATTTGTCTGTAGCTTCGTCTAAGATTACTTGAAGCTTGCTATTGATAAGATCTCTTGAAGAAAGAGTTTGATCTAATTCTAACTCACCAATAAGATTTCTTAATGTTGTTTGAGTGATTTTTTCTATCGCTTGAGAAAGATCAACGATCTCATACACAGCTTTAGTAACATCTAAAATTTGATAATAAAGAACAGCATTAATTTTTATCCCTACGTTATCTTTAGTGATAACTGATTGTTCTGGGAAATCAAAAACAGTTTCACGAAGATCAATAAAAGGAGTGTTTGATTCTACGTACATATATTTGTTATTACGACGAATAGGAATTCTCCAACGAATCATTCTTGGTGCATCTAAAAAAGGCACAATAAAATTTAGACCAGCGCCTAATTGGGTATGAAATTTTCCCAAACGCTCAATAAGAACAGTTTGTCCTTGTTGAACAATTTTTATAGATAAAATTAGCATTACTATAAAAAAAACGAGCAAGATAATAAGAGTAGCCATTTTTTACATCCTTAAATATTGAATTATAATATATATTATATTATAATTGTATTATATGATAAATATATTATAATGTCAATTATATAAGTATGAAATCTTATGGGAGGAAAACAAGAGATGACCCCACCTTTATACAAAGAAAAATGCTATAGTGTTTCTGTAACAATGGAACCAGAATATTTAGAAGAATTTATTGTTATTATGGAATATTTTGTAACTAAAGTGAGAGAAGAAGAAGGAAATATCTTTTATCATGTGATGAGAAATACCAATGAAGAAAATAAATTTATGTTTTTAGGTTTGTGGAAAGATGACGCTGCTGCACAAGTGCATATGGATTCTGAATATTTTAAAATTTATGTGCCTCAAATGGGACGGATGTTTGAAAGTTTTACGCAGTTAGAACTTGATAAATTTTTATAAAAAACATTATATTTTTATAAAGAGACTTGACTAGGTTGAAAAAATATGCTATCATATTTAATCCTTACTGGGGATATAGCCAAGTGGTAAGGCCGGGGACTGCAAATCCTCTACCGTCAGTTCGATTCTGACTATCCCCTAGTTATATAGAAATAAAAACCAGATTATCGCTCGGGTGGTGAAACTGGTAGACACAAGGGACTTAAAATCCCTCGCTCTTTCGAGTGTGCGGGTTCAAGTCCCGCCCCGAGCAAAAAAAACTCCTGTAATTTTACAGGAGTTTTTTTATTTTAAATATTATCTTATTTTATAATCATTAGTTTGAAATCTTTTTTCTTTTTATCAAATTCGATTTGTTGAGAAACTTTTGTTACTTTCAAATCTTTTATGTGTTGATCGATAGAAAAAGTTTTTAACCATTTTTTTACGGAATCTGCTCTATGTAAATGCACTTGGCTGGTACTTTTGAACTCTGTTTCAGAGATAGTTTTAGAAATATTTTGTTTTAATTTTTTAATCTTATTAAGATCAGAACATCTGGATAGTTCTTCCATATAAGCAGTCAATCCTATATCAATAATTGATTCTGCACTACTTTCATCAGAACCACCGCTATGCCTTTTATCTGCAGCTAGTTTTTGTTTATATTCTTTTAATGCTCCTGGTGTTGCAAATAAAAGAACAAGGACGCTCCCCATAATAACGCCTGCGAATATGATGACAATAGAAAAATTAATCTGTTCTATCATGGATACCTCATTTATTTTTATTGCCCCAAAAATATTAAGTTAGTTTTTTTAACAATTCTGTATTGTGATAAACAATCTCGCATTTGTCTATGGCGGTGATCGTTAAATCATCTAAAACATTTGCATATTGTTGGAATTTTAAATATTCTACCAATCCTGGTAAAGCCTTTTCTAAAGTTAAGGTCTCTCCTGTATATTTTCTAAGAAGTTTAATAAGAACGATGGTATCATCCTCTGAGGGGATGGTGCCAATTTTATTTTCTTCGAGATCTGTCAACATTTCCTGAAGGGGCTCAGGTAATTTGTTTTTTGGTATTTCTTCATTTACTGTAACAGGTAAAGCATATTTTTCAGCTTCTTTTACAATAGATGCGGTATCATTTTGAGATAAAATAGTAGCAGCTAATTTTAAACGATCAGCATTAGGGGCTTCTATTTCTATAAAGGTATAAGAATCAGGTATCTTCATTGATTCTTGATTTTGATAATAAAACTCTTCGGCACTATCATCATTAGGATCTTCAAAATGTTGAAGATGAGAATTGATTAATCTATCAACCATGAGGTCAAAATAAAAAATCTGTCTGATATTTTTGTCGTCGATTCCTAATTCTTCTAGTGATAAATCCCACTCTATTTCATCTTCATAAGACGATCTTAGTTTATATATAGTATCGGAAATTTCTTCATCTTCTATAGTAATCCCTTCAAATTTTGCTAAAGCAACCAAGGAATGCATATCTATTAGTTTTTGTAAGGCTTCAGCATTGAGAAAAGAATTGTTGTTTTCATTAGGTTCTTGAACAAAATCAGGCTTTTCAGGTTGTTCTGATAAAATCCTTTTTCTACTATTTAAAATAGCTTCCCCTAATATCTGTTGACCATTAACGGTGGCAAAGAGTGTTTGTTTCATTTAAATTCCTTATAAGGTCTCTGGTGGATTTTTTTTTATATTTATGGTATAATGATTTCTATTATACTAGAAAAATTACTATATTTCAAGTAATCTAGGAGGGAATTTTGTTCTCATTGTCGTCTATTATACGAATTTATATTTTATTATCTATTGTAGTTATGATTACTTTTTTTGTTATGTTAACTAGTGTTGATGTTCTTTTAGAGCCTGTGTGGGCAATAGTATCCACAAAAACAGAAATGATATATAGGCGTATGTATGTAACAGTGATAATTTTATCCTTAATAGCTATTGTTGCTGGAGTTTTTGTTTCTGTTTTTATCTTTGATAGAGGCATCAATAAATATCAAGACTTCTTACGTCGTTTTGATAATATAGAACAACATTCTGCTATTCGCCCATCTGTTTTAAGATTTCCTGAACAAGATGAATTTGGTAATTTGGGATTATTATTTAATAATTTTCTTGCAAAAATAGACCACTATGACCAACTAAAAACAATGCTTGCAAAAATGGAGCATGAAAAATTCAAAACAGTAGTAGAATTGTTACCTTTCCCTGTCTTATTAATTCAAACGGATACCAATGAACCTTATATCTCCTTATACAATCAGAGTTTTAGAGATCTATTCTTAAAAAAAAGTGTTTTTATTGATCATAGAGGAAACACAAAAGTACAATATTTTTTATTAGAAGATACCCCTGTTATTAATTTAACATTAAAAGATGAAGATGATACCCCTTTTCTTGCTGAGCAACAACTCAATCAATTAAAAAACAATAGAATATTATGGGAAAAAAAGCATTCTTTATCTGATATGATTTTTACAGAGTTAGCAGGCAGTAAAAAATATAAATTTGAAAGTGTCCACTGTATCCCTATCAATAATGATCTCGAAAATGTAATGGCTCAAATGTTATATATCTTTATGGAACCTAGTGTTGTAGAAAAAGAGAAAAAAGTAGTGACTATAATAGAAGAAACTATCCAATAATTAATATCAATTTGGAGGCTGTGATGAATGTTCAAGCAAAAAAAGGCATACTATTTACCGTATTGGGGATAATAGCTTTAGTAACAATAATAACGGTTTCTGCGAATGCAATACTACAGGTTATGTGGTTGGCTTCTCAGGATGTCGTGCATTCTATCATCAAATTATTATTAGTGAGATGGCTTTCTATCCCGCTATTTGCTATGGTGATGACCTTAATAAGTTTTCTACACCTACTGTCAGCCTCCAAAAAAGAAAGAAAAAACAAAAAATTCTTTGCATTCAAAACTTCTGTGATTTTTATATTTGCCCTTGTTTGTGAATATTATTTACAAATTTCACAAGTTTTATTAAATTTTGTTTTGGGTGGATTTACAGGTATTATTGATCCTTTAACAAAACTAGACATGTCTTTTTTCCTTTTTGGCATTCCCCTCTTAAAAAAAATATCATTATTTATAATTCTTTTTAATGCTTTGTTGTTATTTTTAAGAATGCCTTTCTTTGATAAAAAAATTCCTCTTCATTTTTTAGATAAATTATTACTAATAAAGACAGTGTTGTTTACTGCCATTCTTTTATCTATTTTGAAGTTTCAAAATATCCACGCTTCTTCTTCAGAATATATAGGATATATTGATGTCTTTGGATATTTTATCCCTCTAGCGATTTCTTTAATTTTTATCTTTTTCTTTTTTACAAGAGCAATCTTATTTAGTTTTAAAAAGAAAAGAAATTTTGTTATTCAGTCAGGTATTTTGTTATTTCTTTTAGCGATGTTAAATTTTGCTTGGCCTGTTTATTTAGAAAAATTTATCTATACTCCTAATCAAAGTACTTTACAAGAACAATTTGCAGGTATCCATTCAGAAAGCACAAGAAAGTCTTTTATGTTAGATCAAATTGTCCGTGGAGATGATTATGTTATTACAGAAAAAGAAATCTCCAATGTACTAGCTAAAAACTTTTGGCAAGATGCCCCCCATTTTTTACAAGTAGTTCAAAGAAATCAAGAAGTGCTACCTATTTTTACGATTAATTCGGCTTCACCTATTTTACTTTCTAATGAAAAAGGAGAGTTTTCTCCTTATTTGATTGCTAGTAGAGAAAGTACAGAAGACCCTGAAGAATTATGGGATATTAAGCATTTTAGAAATATTTTTGGTTATGGGGCGGTGATTGGTTCTGTTAACAAATTTAACAAAGAAGGCGATTCTCATTTAATTTTAAAAGATTTGGAATTAAATAATATTGATGTTGATATCAAATTAACAAATCCACAGATTTTCTTTAGTGAAACCTACGATGATTATATTTTTGTAAACACAAAAATGCTCTTACCAAATTTCAAAAAAGAAAAAGCTCCTCTTGAAGTCCAAAATTTTTCAGGACTAAGAAGTATTCCCACCAATCTATTTACAAGAATTTTATTAGCTATTATTTATAGAGATAGTAGATTTTTATTAACCGATTATTTTAACAAAGATACGAGATTTATTTTTAGAAGAAAACCTACAGAAATCCTACAAAATATTTTGCCTAATTTTAATTATTCAGAACCTAGACTAACCCTACACAATGAAGAATTGTGGTGGGAGATGGATGTTTATGCGGTATCAGAATCTATATATACTTCCAAAATGGTTACCACTCCTTGGGGTGAATATAATTGGGTTCGCTCTCCTATGAAAGCTTTTGTTTCTGCATATTCTGGAGAAGTGGTTTTTGATATTTTAGATGAAACAGATCCTTTTATTAAGATCACAAAAAAACTATATCCTAGATTATTTGAAAGAAAAATGGGATTGAGTGCCGATAAGTATTTATATCCTATTGATTTATTTCAAGTGCAAAGTGAATTATTACAATTATATCACGATACAAATGCCGCTAGTTTTTATTCAGGTTTTAATAAAAGAGAAATTGCCATAGAAAAAAATCAAGAGATTAAAGATGCTGTTAAAAATAGAATGATCCTAGATAAAAATATTATTGCAATGCAACAAACATATACGCCTAAAGGTAAAAATATTTTTTCTGCACAAATAATCGCCTACATAGATAGTGATAAACAAAAAAAGATTTATTTATACGAAGCTCCAGCAAGCTTAGGGATTCCAGGATTAAAACAAGCTGTTTCTTTCTTAAATCAAGATCCCAACTTCTCTCGTATGTCTACCTTATGGGGGCAAATTGGTTCAAAGCTTTCTAGTTCTGATACTGTTTTCTATCCTATGAAAGATAGAGGAATCTATGCTAGTACGATATTCTTAGAGTCAGAAACTATCAGCACTCCCTTAGCAGCACAGTTTACCGTTATTGATGGGACGACTATTAGTCTTGGTGATACCATAGATGAGTTGATGTATAATACTTTAAGATTATTAGGAAGCAAAGATAAAGTCACTCTTACAGAAGAACAACAATTACGCTCTCTTTTAAAAGATGTCTATCAATATTATCTCAGTGCAGAAAAGGCAAGAATGGATGGTAATACTCAAGAATATCAAGATAATGTCGATAAAATAGGAGTTGCCCTACAAAGTGTTAAAGGATCTTTGTAATAATATTGGGTAACAAATATACGATGTCGAGGATATTGTTATGGAAGCATCAGAAAAAGCAATGTTGGTTCGCCGAGGAAATGAACTTTTTAATAATAAAGATTATAAAAATGCCTTAAAAATTTATCTTGCTGTTGATAATCATGGTGGAATTGCCCGTATTGCTAGCATTATGGAACACGAAAAAAAAGACAGAGTCACCGCTTTAAAATTATATAAAAAAGCAAAGCACCATGTTAATGTAGAAAAATTAGCTTACGAAATGGCTCAAGCGATACGTTTGTTAATCAAAGAAGACAAAGAAAAAGAAGCTTTGGCTAATGGTGAAAATTTTAATCCAGGCTACAAAATCTCAGGTCAAGCTCCTACTTTGCTACCTCATGAGGCACTGATAAGAGCAAAGGCAAAATTAGGTATCAAAGCGAATAAAATACATTTTTCTGAAAGTGATAAAGATATTATCCCTTGGAGACCTATCGTTATCTCTAAAAAAGATTTAGATGAAATGAAGTAAAATTAGGAATATGATGAAAAATAATTACAAATACTTTTTATTATTAATATGTGCTTTTTGTTTGTCAAGCTCTCTCATATATAGTCAATTAAAACCTGGAACTTTTACGGAATATTCTGCAAGTGAAGAATCTGTTGATATGATAGAAACATTACCAGAATATTATTCTAGTATAAATTGGACAGAGGGTGTTGTTGTTACAGATTATAGCATTCCTATTACTTATAATGATCTTAATATTGGGCGTAATATGGGTGATCTTTTAGAGCAATTAAAAGAGAAAATCATACAATTTACCACAGGTGCTGTGATTAAAATAAGAGTATCTTCTGTTTTTTCTTTTAATGATTTCTTTCAAAATAATGAAACTATTAGATTTAAAGTGTTGTCTATTTTATATAGTCTTCCTGTTGAAAACAGTGTTGTTAAAGGCTCTACAATGTTTGGAAGAGTGACTGTTCCTCTCTTTGGACCTAATAGTTTGACTGAGCCTCTCTATCAAAATATCCGCTTTAGAGAAGTAACTAATTATCTCACTAAAGAAACTGCTAGCACACAAAATTATGATACCTTAATTATTGATATGGTTATGTTTCCTCAATTTCAAGCTTCTTTGATGCCTAGAATTTTAGATCATAAAGGCGAAGTCGTTTATAGTATAGAAACAATAGAGCCAGAAATTCTTAATGATAAGGGGCCTATACAATTTGTTACTTCTATAACAGAAGCTTTAAATCATCCTATGAGAGGCAGTAAAGCAGCTTATATTCTCCCAAAATCTACCATGGGTTCTTCGGCTTCTGATATAGAATTATTTGAAGAAGATGTAAGAAAAATTTTTGGACAACAACGTACGATCAATCAACTAAAAAAAGGAAGAGTAATTGTTATTGTTCCTAGAGAAACAGAAACAATAAAATAATGAATAAGCTATTAAAATATGATACCCAACATATTAGGGTTTTTAGTCATGATGAACAATTTATAAAATTATCTCATTATGAAGATGATTTTTTGATGATAGCAGATTGTTTATTTGCTCAATCTGCTACGCTAAAAGTATCAGATAAACAAATACAAGAATGCCATGACTTAGTCAATGCTTTAAAAAATCAACAGTATCGTATAGTAATAAATTATGATAATACTCATCTAAATTTTAGTGTTTCCTATTTAGAAAATCACTATGAATATTCTTTTACAGAAGAACAAATCCTTTGTTGGCAAGAGCTTTTTACAGAAAGTACCAAGAGCTTTGCTACTGCTGATAATTTTAATTTACCTCATCATGGTAAAAAAACAATGATTCTTTTTTTCGAAGAATTACAAATCCCTATCCCTTCCTCTTTGACTGTCCTTGAAGTTTATTATACCAATCAATTTTTCTGTATTCCTTTTGAATTTCTCTATGGTGTTTTTATGGTTAAACAATATATTCCTTCTTTTATAGATATAGAAGTATCCAAGATCCACAGAGTCGCTATTATGTATGATCCTGATCTAGAACTTTCTAAAGAGGAATCATTAAATACACTAAAATTACTAGAAAAACGATCCTATATCTTAGATCAACACAATCCAGATCTTGTTTTAGTTTCTGCTCATGGAATGATAGATCAAGATAAATCATACTTAGTAAATAAAGTTTTGGAATTATTGGTACTTGAAAGATCACCTAAAGTAATTGTTTTTAACAGCTGTCTCTTAGCACAATGCCCACAAGGTATTATACAAAAATTTTTAGATAAGGGTTGTATAGTGATTGCATCTCCTTTTTATACGCTTTGTAACAAAACTATTTTTGGACCTTTATTACGATTTTTGAATGATTCATCTGGAGATGGAGTTTGGAAAGCTTTGATGATGTTAAAGATTTTCTATCCTAGAATATACAGATATTTTCGTATTTATATTCCTTATAATGATTGTGAAAAATAGCATTATAATCACAAAAAAGCCCCCATTATGGGAGCTTTTTTATTTGTTTAATTCTAAAAATTGTTGAGATTATTGATCTTCTTCGTCATCAGAAAGTTGTTTAGTAATATCAATAGCAGCTTTTTTAACATTATCTTCTTTGTCTTTCCAGCTATGGAGATCATTCGAAAAATGGGTTGTAAAATCAGACCATGTACTTTGTATTTGATCTTTTAATTTAGTCACAGTATCTTGAATCCACTCTGGACTATTAGCAAAAATCTGAGCAAGTTCTTCTTTTTGTTCATCAGTTAGTTGTGATCCAATAAATATCCCTACAAAAAATCCTATACCAGGCAAGAGAGCAATACCCATTCCTATTGCAAAAAGCCATGTAACCATTGCTGATCCACGAAGAGTGTGTAACCAAGTAGCAAAAGTAGACCAAACACCACTAAGATTATCCAACCATTCTTTTACAGGAGCTTTTTTGATAATTTCTACGGTTTTACCACCAATTTTACCAGCTTTGTGGAGGAGTTTTTCACTACCTTCTTTAGCATGTTCGAATCCTTCTTTAGCATGTTCGAGACCATCTTTACTCATATCACTAGCTTTATGAATGAATTTTTCACTACCTTCTTTGGCGTGTTCAAATCCTTCTTTAGCCCCTTCAAAGGCTTTCTCGATTTTCTTTCCAAATTTGTCTGACATTTTAATCTCCTAATCTACATTACCTCATATTATTTTGAGGAACAAGAGTTGTAAATTTCTTTTTAAATATACTATATTATGCTTTATTTTTCAAAAAACACAAGTAAATATCTCTAACTATTTATCTTTGATATAACTTATGATTAACTGATAAGCTAAAATTACTTTTGTTTGAGTTGTTTATATAGTT
>CAMRBT010000043.1 GCA_947040475.1 uncultured Brevinema sp. | reverse complement strand
ATTTAATCACTTATCACAAAAACACTTAAACAACACTGTTGAATACGATCTCATAAAAGTGTATACTTTAGTTATAGAATAACACTTGGCTTAAAAAAAAAATTAGGAGACATTATGAAATCAATACTATTAATTATGATGACAGCAGTGGTAAGTTTTGCCCAAGCTGATATGACTTTTTTTAATCAAGTCAAAGGTAAGTCCATTACAGGACAATCCGTAGAAAAAATCGCTACTGAATATGCGTTCTCTGCTGATGGAAAATCAGTAATGCTTAAAAAAAATACAGGATACAATCATACTTTTGTTAAGATGATTGGTGATATTGCTGTTTATCAAGGAAAACGTGGTGGAAAAGTCCATTATGATGCTTTTCAAGTAAAAGGTAAAAAAGTTATGCTAGCTAGTAGCGATCAAATCGGTGGCATCAAATTAAATCCTAACACACCTGAACAAATAGCAAAAGAATTTACTACAAAAAAGCTAACATTCAAATTTAAATAAAAATTTTCAAGCTGAGCATTTATTCTATTTTGAAATGATGATTTAATAAAAACAAGCTGATTTTAACACTAAAATAAAAACCACCTTATTATGAGGTGGTTTTATTATTTATAGTTGCTATTCATACTAAAAAGTTATATAATAAAGACATAAAATTAATAGGAATTTTTATATAATTTGGAGTTGGATTAATATGAAAAAAATAATAGTAAGTGTGAGTCTAGTATTTGTTCTTTTAGCTAGTTTAGGATTAGCTTATTTTTATTCTCAGAAAATCATGTTTTATTTTGCCGAAAAGGGTAATTTAACAGGCGTGAAAATGATGGAAAATTTTGATAGTAATCTTAAAGAAATTAGAGATGCTGATGGTAATACTCTTTTTCATTATGCTGCTATGGGTGATAGTGTTCTCTTATTAGATTATTTATACGAAAAAGAAGTTCTTATAGACACAGAAGTTAGTAACGAAACAAGCTCCTTAATGGTAGCATCTATAAATAAAAATATAGATGTACTAAAGTGGTTTGCTACCAAATCTGAAAATCTCAATCAACAAAATCAATATGGACAAACGGCTTTAATGTGGGCAGCTTCAAATGGCAACATAGAAGGAGTCAAATATTTGATAGAGGCTAAAGCTAATATTAATGTGTTAAATAATGAAGGCGTATCAGCCCTTATGTATGCTGTGCTTCGTAAAGATATAGACATAGTAAAAATACTTGTTGGTAAAGGGGCAAATGTTAATTTTTCCAATATTCATTACAGCACTCCTCTTTCTCTAGCGGTAGAAAATAACGATAGTATAATGGCTGAATATTTGATTGTTCATGGAGCATCTTTAGATTATAAAAATAATGATGGACAGAGTTTATTAATATATGCCGCTCAAAAAGGAATGTTGGATATTGTTAAAACGCTACTGAGTCGTGGTATATACCGTGATGTAAAAGATAATAACGGAAGCACAGCAATAATAGTAGCCTATAAAGAAAATCATATTGATGTAGCTAGATACCTAATTGCTCAAGGCGTATCTATTGATACCCAAGATGATAATGGTGACACCGCATTATTTTTGACTTATCAAAAAAAACAGAGAGATATTTTTCAATCTCTTGTCAATCATAATATGGATTTAAGTATTAAAAATAATGATGGCAAAGACATCTGGGATCTAGCATCAGAAGATGGAGATTTAGAATCATTGACGGTTTTGGCCCCTAAAGTTAATATTAATATTCAAGATACAAACGGTCAAACTGCTTTAATGAAGACTGCTCAAAATGGATATACAGATGCTGTAAAATTTTTAGTAGCAAAAAAAGCCAAGATAGATTTGCAAGATCTCACCGAAACAACTGCTTTAATGCATGCTTATCAATTTGGAAAAATGGAAATCGTACGCTTTTTATCAGAAAAAGGAGCTAATGTTGACAATGAAAACACCAATGGTGATACTTCTTTATTTTTAGCTGCTCAAGATAGTGAATTTGAAAAAATGAAACTACTCCTTGCTCTCGGTGCTAAAATCATTAATACCAATAGATTAGGTCAAAATGTATTAAATAGAGTAAGCACTAATGCCAGTGTGATAAAATTTCTCGCAGAGCAAGGAGCTGATATTAATATAAGTGTGAGCAATAATTACAACCTATTAATGGAAGCTGCTACTAAAGGAAGTTTAGAGGTAGTTGAATATTTAGCTTCAAAAGGCGTTGATATGAACGCTCAAGATACTAATAGCACTACGGCTCTAATGTTTGCCGTTCAAGAAGATTACATAGATATTGTAAAACATTTGGGAGACAAAGGCGCTAGTCTAAATCTTCAAGACACTAATAAAATGACTGCTTTGTTATTTGCGATACAAAATGATTATCTTGATATCGTAGAATATCTAGTTTCGAAAGGGGTTGATATGAATACCCTAGAATTCACCAAACTAACTCCCTTAGTGTTTGCTATACAACATGATAACATCAATGTTGTGCAATGCTTGATAGAAAAAGGTGCTGATATCAATGTAAGTACCAGCAATAATTATAATTTATTAATGGAAGCTTCTGCTAAAGGAAATTTAGAAATTGTTGAATATTTACTTTCAAAAAAAATGGATATCAATGCTCAAGATCTCGACAAAATGACGCCTCTAATGTTTGCCGTGCAAGAAGGTCATCTCAACATGGTTAAATATTTAATAGAAAAAGGTGCTGATACAAAATTAAGAAATCGTAAATATAAAACGATAGAGGGTATTGCTAAAGACAACGATCATCAAGAACTAAGAGAGTATTTAAAAAACAATCTATAAGCAATTTATAGAGTTAAATCTATTACAATTAAAAAACACCTTCCAAAATTGGAAGGTGTTTTTAATTTATATATTTCTGTAATTTATAATTTTTCAATAGCTAAACGCCAATTTGAAATAATATCTTGATCCTCTTGGGAGAATTTTTTCAAATCTTTTGCTAACGATTCGTCTAAAAATTTAGTCTTATATTTTTTGGGATTGTCTTGTGCCAAATTATATAAAGCTTCCAAAATCAAAATCTTTAACTCACTTTCTGTAAATGCATCTGCAACTTTGAATGTTTCAGAATAATTTTCATAGGCTAGTAAATATTTTTCTTCGCTCATATAAATATCAGCTAATGATTTGCTTGCTAATTCATAATTTCTTTTTGAAGGAATTTCTTCAACAATTGTTTTTAGATCCGCAATAGCTCTGTTATTTTGTTTTTTCTGATTCAAATAGATGCCTGCTCTTTTGAGATATATTTCTGCTAAAAGAGGAGAATCATCAGTAGGATATTTTTTAATAAAAGCATCCATTTTTTTTAATATACTATCACTATTAAAAGTACTTGATAACAAAATATCTTGATAATCAGCGATATATCCTGTTGCACCTGAAGATGTATTTAATCCATTAAATCTTTTAATTCTTTTTTTATCTTTGGCATCTAAAGAAGCTGTAATAATTGTACCTATCAAAGCTCCCGTACCTATGCCTACACTAGACCATGTCACTGTATCCCATGTAGATACCTTTCCCATACTCGAAATTAAATCTTCACTATTACTAGCAGTTAAAAAATCTTGATAATATTGATTTGCTAAAATTCCACCCGTAATAGCCATGATCGTTGATATCGCAGTAACTGTTGAAAAGAAAGCAATATAAGGAGTGTAAGGACTTTGATAATTAATAGCCAAAGCATTGTTTTTGAAATCATGTGAAACACTATAATTACCATAAGGTAAGGCTAAGACTCCATCTAATGTATTAAATTGTTTTTTATTTGCATAAAAAATAGCATTGTCTTGATTGGGAAATATTATATCAAAAGTTAATGGAACTAAATCAAAAAAACAAGTTTGTACTTGAGTAGATTTTTTTATCGTATTTGTACTTACAAAATGTCCAACTTTTTCTATCAAAACTTTTGTGTTTTTTGAAAAATTAGTGGTTTTTAGAGGTGTTTTTCCTATAGTAATAAATTTTTTAGAATCTTTATTTGAGACCTCTATGGATACTTTTGCACCTAAAGGAGCTGAGGAAATAAATAAATAATTAGCATATGATGGCATGTTGAAGAAAATTATACAGATAAAAAACAATATGTTTATGTTTAGTAATCTCATGCTAGTGAACATCTTACCCTCTCTCTTTTTTATTTAACAACAATCACATCTTTTGGAGACAATCGTTTACCCATATTTTGAGCACGTTTAATCAATCTGGATCGTTCCGACTCTATTAATAATGTTAACTCTTGTTTTCTAGCATTAACTTGTTCTATTTCTTGAGTATATTTTGCGATTTCTCTTACTTTGTCTCGAGATTCAATTCTTTGATCTGTAAACAATAAACCGAAAACCATCAACATAATAAGAACAAAGAAAAATTTAAATGCAGACATATTATCCCTTCTTAAAAACTCGTAATTTTGCACTTCGTGCTGCAGGATTTTTTTTGATCTCTTCAAATGATGGACTCATAGTTTTTGGGATTAATAATTCCCCTAAACCTTTTTTAACATAAGACTTAAATGCAGTTTTAACCAATCTATCCTCTAAAGAATGGAAGGTTAAAATACACAATACTCCACCCACAGATAGATTATCAACGATTTCCTTTAACATATTTTCGGCAATTTCTAGCTCTTCATTAACATAAATGCGTAATGCTTGGAATATTTTAGTAGCAGGGTGTGTCCTACCATGCCTACCAATTTTTTTGACTAAATAATCTGCTAATTCTTTGGCTGATAAAAATGGTCTTTGATTGACTATTTCTCTTGCATAACGGCGAGAGTATCTTTCTTCTCCATAATAATAAAAAATATCTGCCAAGTCTTCTTCTTGAAAAGTATTAATAACTTGTTCGGCAGAAATAGGGTGATCTTCTGATAATCTCATATCTAAAGAATCATCTTCAAAAGAAAAACCTCTCTCCGCTCCTTTAAAATGAAACATCGAAATACCCATATCGATCAAAATCCCATCAAATAATGGAAAATTAATTTTTTCTCGAACAGCACTGAGATGATCATAGGTATCACAAACATAAGTAATATTAGAATATTCTTCCATTCTTTCTTGTGCTTTTTCTAAGATTATTCTATCCCTATCCAAACACAAAAGTTGTCCTTGAGGAATAAGAGCTGCCATCAAAGAGGAATGCCCTCCCTCACCTGTTGTGAGATCAGCGAGAACACTATTACTATTAATATTTAAAAATTCCATGATAGTCTCTGCTAAAATAGGGGTATGATAAATATGCATTATTTTTCCTTTTTTGTTTTAAAAAACATCGTGACTTCATTACCTTTTTCGTTAAATTTGACTCTATCAGCAAGAGTATTTAAAAAAGTAATCCCTCGCCCAAAGTCTTTAAGAATATTTTCTGGATTTAGAGGATCTGGCACATCATTATAATTAAAACCTATGCCCTCATCTCTAATACGAATCACAATCAATCCTTCCACTATTCTAAATTCTATATATACTTTTTTTTGTGTGTTGTATTTATTTCCATGTACTACCGCATTTAACAATGATTCATAAAAACAAGTTTGTATTTTCCAATATATAGCAGGATCTATTTCTACTACTTTTTGAATATAAGCACCTATTTGAGCAATTACTGTGTCTACTTCTAAAATAGAAGAAGAGATATATAAGTGATGCTTCATCGTACATGTTCTGTCTAAACTCACCAACATCATACTAACATCATCTTCAGGAATAGGAGAATTTCTAGAAACAAGGTCTTTATATAATGTTTCTAATAATTCTTTATCATTAATCGCTTTATTTTTTTCCATCACACGCCAGATTTTTTCTAGCTTTTCTTTCATAGTGCCTGGTACATGCTGTAAAATTCCATCTGTATATAAAAGGATTTTACACTTATCCGGAAGTTGAACAGTACGTACAAGATCATCAAAAGAAACATTTAACAAGCCCCCCAAAGGATATCCCATCCCTTCGAGGATTTTCATTTCATTTTTTTCTACATCTTCCAAAATTGGGAAAGGGTGTCCACTATTGATATATTGTAATGTGTTTTCGTTAAAGTCAATAATACCATAAAATAAAGTAACAAAACTACCTTCAGGTAAAATTCCTGCAAGATAAGTATTAAAATAAAACATTATTTTAGGAAGAGCATTTGCATCTCTTGGGGCAAATTCTATAAGAATTTTCAAGGCTGCTGTAATCAAAGATGCTGATACCCCATGCCCTGAAACGTCTGCCATAAGAATACCCATTTGATCATCTTCAAAAGGTATAATAGTAAAGAAATCTCCACTTAATTGTCTAGAAGGAATATAGAGAGTATCAACGCCCACCCCAGGTCTATAAATAGTTGGTAAGGTTAAAATATGTTCTTGCACACTTCTTGCGGTATTTAACTCTTCATATAATTCTTGGGTTTCTTTATCGAGATACGACATATTGTCATTGTAAATAGTGTCATCTTCCAGCACAACTTCTACGATGGTTTTATCACCAAACACGATACCTTTGAATAATACTTGAAATTCTTGTTCTTTTTCTTTACCAATGAGAGCTGTTTGTTGTTCTGTACCTTCAAGTATTAATTCTACCAAGCGTTGAAATTCTTCTTCATCAATAACAAATAAATCAAAGATATTTTTTTGAACAGCCTCACGAACTTTATAAACGTCTAATTTTTTCATAAAAGCTTCGTTACTGTAAAGAATGATTCCATCTAGGGTAAACATTGCAGCACCAATAACAGAGCTACCAGAGGTAAAACGTTTTAAAGTGTTAGCCTCTCCCAACATTTCTTGTTTGAATTCTACACTTTCATCAAAAAACACAAAAAGACATTTAGTCACAAGAAAGTTTTTATTATTGAGGGGGAAAGCTTCTAATTGTATGCGACGACCTTGCACTGTGAATGATTGCCCTATTCTTTTTCCATCGAATAAAAGCATAAAAACTTCTTTTCCTGTCAATTCAGAAAAATTAGGCACATCTCCTTGAAACATCTGATAGAGAGTGTCATTACCAAAAACCAGTTCGCCCATGGGGTTACAAACCCCTACAGCATAAGGGGATCCCCAAACACTTTCTTTTAATAACTCTAAAATCCCATTATTTCCGCCCATTACCTCAACAAGAAAACTAACCACAGATAAGGTATCATTGGCAGCATTTATTTGTTCTTGTAACACAGGAGTCCATAAGGTATGAGCAGAGATATAAACGAGAATTAAAACTCTTTTATTAAAAAAGGGAATACTATAAGAATACGCATAACAATTAAGATTAGGATTGATGATTCTTTCTAGTTTTTCTGTTGACACAACATAAGATTTATGAAGTGATTTTTGAACTAATAACTCTAAAATTATTTTTTCTTCTTTGGTGAAAATCATTTTGCTTTTGGGAAACATAACAACTTCATCATTATCTAAGAAGAAAATTTGATAATCTTGGAGTTCTTTGATTTTTGATAGAATTTTTTTACGGAATTTTTGTATTCCTTGTGCTGATAATAACTGCTGAAAAAGATCGCTAGAAAAAAAAGTTGAAAACAACTGATCTTTTTTAGAAGAAAATTGAATTAACCAAATAAGTGCAAGACAAAAAAACATGCCTGCACCGAAGCCTATAGCAACTGTTGAATATTCAAAAAAAATAAGAAACAATAGAGGTATTGCACTTATCAACGCTATTATTATTACCTGCATAGAAATCCCAAATCTCCAACAAGTGAAATTATTTTAAGTCATCCAAAGAATCGCAAATAGAAATAAATTCTTGCAATTTGAATGCAATAAATAAATCTTTCATTTCTGGATGCAAATTAACCACTGCTATTTTACCACCAAGATCAGTAATACGCTTGTATGCTAATAATAATTTGCCTATGCCTGAGCTACCAATAAATTGCATTTCTGAACAATCAATCGCAATATATTTTTCGCCTTTATCCATTAGATCATAGATCACTTGTTTAAATTCATTCGCAATAGGATCGTTGACTAGGTTACCTTCAACCTTAATAACGGCGTATTCCCCATGACGTGAGCTTGTATATTTCAAAATAAACTCCTTTAAAATGCTATATATTATATATTATATAGTTATCTGACATAAAAGTCAAGTCCCTACATTCACATTCCTCATTTTGCTCTTGGATGGAATTCTTCGAATTTTTTTTGTAAATTACTAATAGAAATATTCGTGTATCTCTGTGTAACAGATAAACTTGCATGCCCCAGCAGTTCTTGAATATGTCTTAAATTAGCCTGATTTTCCAAAAGATGTGTCGCAAAAGTATAGCGAAAAGCATGAGGATGAAAATTTTTAGAGATAGTATCTGGAATCATCATTGAAAATTTATGCACTATTTTTCTAATCATTGCCGTGGTTAAGATGAGTCCATTTTGTGATAAAAATAAGGTGGTGGACAATCCTTTGTCTAGTATTTTTCTATCTTCTAACCATAATTTTATTGCATTTTGAGCAATGGGAATCAAAGGGATAATCCTTTCTTTTTGTCCTTTACCTAACACTTTAATCATGCTATTACTTAGATTAACATCTTTAAATTGTAAGGAGCATAATTCTTCAGAACGAATCCCCGTAGCATACAGTAACAATAACATAGCTTTATTTCTACGGTCTAATAGTGTTTCTATGGACATTTTTTGAAATATCTCAAATATTTCTGATTGACTTAAAGTGGTAGGGATAGTTTTTTTTAATTTAGGAGAAGAGAATAAAATAAAAGGATTTTTATTTATTTTTTTGCTTTTGACTAAAAAAACAAATAAACTTCGGAGAGAACTTAATTTTCTCGTGATAGATTTAGGAGATAATTTTGATTTATTTAGAGATTCTAACCATTCTGAAATATGATAAGGAGCTATACTATCCCAAGAGAGATCATGCTCTATGGAAAACTCAAAAAATGACTGCATGTCTGTTGTATAGGCTCTAACAGTATTTGGAGAATATCGTTTTTCATAAATCAATCGCTCTAAAAAATCTTGCATATATTGATTTTCTTTTTGTAACATAAATAAACTCTAGGGAATTACTTGAAAGGTTTTGACTAGTTCTACAGGGTTCGATTGGTGATTTTCCGCTTTGAGCCAGACATAATATGTTTTATCAGAAAAATAATCAAAAGATAATTCTTTAGGATCTAAAGCAAATTTATAAGTTCCAGGATCTAACACTTTTTTTATTAATATTTCTTTACAAATATCACCCTGTCTATTATAAACAAACATGGTAACCTTTACGGCTTCTTTAAAAACAGTTGTGATCTCTAAATTATCTGTTTGTGCATTTAATAAAGTGCTATTTAACTTAAATTCATCCTCTTCTATACAACTTTGTTTTATCATTTCCATGCCAACAGACCTCAGTTCTATGTCATTACCATATAATTCAATAACTAGATATACTCTTTCTTTATTGATTTGCGTATTACGAATAGATTTAACCTCTTGTTCATAAAAATCTAATTCCAATAATTTATTATCTGTAAAAACATCATAAACTTTTACTTTGATAAAAGAAGAGAATCGTTTTTTTTGAAATCGAGTAAATAGTGTGGAAAATTGAAATTCATTATCTAGCACGATATCTTCGATTTTAATCCTATTAGTAGTGCTATTCGTATCCATAATGAAGGACATATTAGATTCCATAACCCCTTGTGTATCAGTTAATAAAAGCGAATAAGGTTTTGAAAAAGACCAAGAAACTACCTTACTATAAATTTTTACATCAATAAAAAGATTCAAAACAAGTAAAATAACAATAATTAAATTTTTATAATTCATTTATTCTTCCTTATCTTTTTCTACATCTTCAGGAGATATATTATTGTTTTCTGTAGCATCTTTTTCTACAATATCTTTTTCGACAATATCTTCTAATTCTACCCACTGATCAATCCAATCCAAAGAATCTTCGTCTTTTAGATTTTTCGTTAGTATATTTTTCAGATTGTTACTATGAACTCTACTATTTTCTGAATTTTTTATTTTATTAAAAACTATTTGATCCAATACAACTAATAAAACAAATAGTGTAGGAAAAAACAGTATAAATAAAATTTGTAA
>CAMRBT010000042.1 GCA_947040475.1 uncultured Brevinema sp. | reverse complement strand
AGATAATGAGCGGTGACTGGAGTTCAGACGTGTGCTCTTCCGATCTCGTTGGTGTAGAAAGCACAATAACGGATGCTATTTCTTTTTCAAGAAAAGGGAGTATGATTGTTGTTGTAGGCGTTTTTGGTAATATACCTCCAGTAGATTTGGGTTTGGTACAAGATAAAGAACTAACACTTGTAGGGACATTGATGTATAAACACGAAGACTATGTCAAAGTAATAGAATTAGTAGAACAAAAAAAACTATGTCTTGAAGAATTACTTACAGATTATATTGAATTCTCAAAGTATTCAGACGCTTATAATTTAATAGATAAAAGAAAAGATCAAATCATGAAAGTCATGATCACATTAGGAGAATAAAAATGAAATTTAATTATTATCAACCAACAGAAATTATTTTTGGAGAAAATTCTATTGAGCAACTTGAAGATTGTATCAAACGTTATGGAACAAAAGCTATGATTGTTACTACACCTATTCCACAAGGATTGCAAATTATTTTTGATACTACAATCAAGAATCTTCAACAAAAAGGTATAGAAATTATAATTTTTGATGAAGTTATACCCAATCCAACTAAGGAATTGATGGATAAAGGAGCTCATATTGCACGTGAAAAAAAAGTTGATGTAATAGTTGGGTTTGGAGGAGGGTCTAGTATGGATTCTGCCAAAGCTATAGCTGTAGGGGCTGTTCATGAAGGATCTGTTTGGGATTATTTATTTTTTAAAACAGCTCCATCTGATAAAACACTACCAATTATTGCTATTCCTACAACTAGTGGTACAGGATCACAAGTAACACAAGTTGCTGTAATTAGTGAGAATGATACAGAAACAAAATCTGCTATTTATAATAATAATATTTTTCCAAAAATAGCACTAATAGATCCTACTTTAATGATAGGACTTCCAACTCATATTACAGCATATACAGGTTTTGATGCTTTTACACATGCCTTTGAAGCGTATATTCATAACAACACAAATCCTTATGTAGAAATGTTGGCATTGGATTCAATTGCTAGAATAGTTAAAAATTTACCATTGGTACTTAAGGATGGTTCTAATATCAAAGCTAGAACACAAATGGCATGGGCTGATACCCTAAGTGGATTATGTATTGCTTCTGCTGGTGTTACATTACCTCACGGTATTGGTATGATGATAGGTGGGCATTATCATAAGATTTCTCATGGGGAATCTTTAGCTTGTTTATATCCAGAATTTATCAAATTCACCTATAGTCATGCTCAAGAAAAATTCAGCATTGTTGCTAAATTATTTAATCCAGAACTAGCAATCAAATATCCTAATATAGTCCCTAAAGAAGTTGTATATGATACTATATGTGATTTTCTTAAAGCAAATAACTTGTTTATAAGTATGAAAACACTAGGAATTACTGAAGAAGGGATAAAAAAAATAGCAGATAGAAGTCAAGACTTACCTGATTATAAATCAAATCCTCGTATAGCTACATTAGAAGAAATATACGAATTATTATCAGAATCTTATCGTAGAATCTAGGAGCATCTTATGAAACAAGGATTATCAAGATCAACAATTCTATTGTTACTTAATATGATTATCATCGTTCTGCTAATCATACTTAAAGGCGATGTTTTTTATCAATGGTCAAATATCAAGGCTGTTTTATCTCTTATGATATATGATCTTTTATTAGCTAGTGCAATGACATTTGTCCTTGTGATTGGAGGTATAGATTTATCCGTT
This sequence comes from uncultured Brevinema sp., assembly GCA_947040475.1. Lineage (GTDB taxonomy): Bacteria > Spirochaetota > Brevinematia > Brevinematales > Brevinemataceae > Brevinema_A. The sequence continues at coordinate 8,414 of CAMRBT010000042.1, read as the reverse complement.
GGTGCCGTTGTTGGATTAACCTCTATTATTATGGCAAGTTTGTTAAAAAATAGTATACCTATAAGTATTTCGTTAATTCTTGGTATGAGTGTTGCAGCCTTTATAGGTTTCTGTAATGGATTTTTAGTAAGCAAATTAAAAATAGCCCCTTTCTTAGTTACTCTAGCTACTATGTCTGTAGTACGGGGAATAGCTATAGTTGCTACTAAAGGCAGACAGATATCTTTTGCATCACAAGTGAACTGGTTCACAGCTACTAGTAGGGCAGAAATTGCTATTACAAATACTGTATCTATTCCCGTATTACTTATATTTGCTATCATAATAGTTCTTGTTTTACATTTTTTACTTGTTTATAATAAGAATTTTTATCAATTGTTTTATATAGGTCAAAATGAAAATGTAGCTCGCTTGAGTGGTATTAGAACTTCTTATATGATTATATTTGTATATATTTTAAGTGCTTGTTTGACTTGTATATCTGCTATTTTTATTCTTTCAAATACAAAAATAGGATTTGCTAATTATTCGATAGGGGCTGAAATGAGAGCTATTGCAGCTGCTGTACTCGGGGGATGTGTGATGTCTGGAGGTAAAGGTTCAATGATAGGTTCAGCACTGGGAGTTTTATTATTAGCTCTAGTTTCAAATGGATTTGTTCTATTAAATGGTTCTCCTAGTTGGCAACAATCTATAATAGGAGCAATATTATTACTTACTATTATTTTTGATTATATAAACAATCAATATTTTACGAAAAGGAAAAGATCATGAAAAATAAAATACTGGAATTGAAAAACATTAGTAAATCTTATGACAAAAATCTGGTTCTTAAAAAAATTGATTTTGATCTATATCCAGGTGAGATACATTCTATCATTGGAGAAAATGGGGCAGGAAAATCTACAATGATGAAAATCATCTCTGGAAACACTAATTATGATAATGGAGTTATTTCTTTACAAAATCAACAAGTTTCCTTCCACAATTCTTTGGAAGCTATGTCCAAAGGAATCAATATTGTTTATCAAGAACTTAGTTTTTGTGATAATTTGACTGTTTTGGAGAATTTTTTTATCAATCGAGAAATAAAAAATTCTCTAGGGATTTTGGATTGGGACAAAATGCATGCAAAACTATCAAATTTCTTAAGACAAGCAGATTTCTTTATAGAACCTTATACTCCAATTTCACAATTAAATATAGGTGTGAAACAGATGTTAGAAATATTTAAAGCATTATTTTTTAATAGTAAAATTATTATTTTAGATGAGCCTACTTCTTCTTTATCCAAAAAAGAAATAGATTTACTATTTAGATATGTTAAAGATTTTGCTATTTTAGGGGTTAGTTTTATTTTTATTTCTCATAAAATTCCTGAAATCATAGAATTATCAGATCGTGTTTCTGTATTAAGAGATGGAGAATTAATTTTCACTAAAAATATACAGGATACTAATGAAAATGATATTATCTCAGCAATGGTTGGTAGAGAAATCCAACAAAATGAATTTTATTCTAGAAAGTTGGATTTGACAGAGGCTGTTTTATCTGTTAAATCTCTTAGTGGTGGTTTTCTTAAAGATATTAGTATTGATCTTAAAAAAGGTGAGATCCTTGGTATGTTTGGTCTAATAGGTGCTGGTAGGACAGAGTTTATAAAGTCAATTATAGGAGAATATCCAAGAGATAGCGGAGAAATATTTTTAATGAATAGTAAAGTTAATATTAAAAACCCTTATGACGCTTTACAGAATAAAATAGCATATTTATCAGAAGATAGAAAAAATTTAGGCTTGTATCTAGATTTCACTATATTGAGTAATGTGATTTCATGTATACTAGATCGCTTTACCTCTGTATTAAATGGTTTAGATTTTTCTAAGTCCAGAATATTTGCTCAAAAATATGTTGATCTAATGAATGTTAGACCTAATGATATTAATAAAGTTGTAGGGACATTAAGTGGGGGAAATCAACAAAAAGTTTTGTTTGCAAAGTGTATAGTGAGTGACCCTCAAATTTTAATTATTGATGAACCAACAAAAGGTGTAGATGTTAATGCAAAATACGAGATTCATGAAAAAATAAAAGCGTTATCTGATAACGGAGTTTCAATAATTCTTATTTCTTCTGAATTACCAGAAATATTAAAATTAAGTGATAGAATAGCCATCTTTAATCGAGGCACTATTGTTAAAACAATGAATAATATTAATATCGATTCGGAACAAATTTTGAGATATTCATTATAGGAGACATTTATGAAATTATTGATTGGTAAATATAGACAACATACTATTCTACTTAGCATTATTATTTGTTGTTTAACAGTTTTTTCTATTATTTATCCTGTATTACTTACCTCTTTAAACCTTGAATCATTAATAATGAACTATATTTTTGAGGCATTTTTAGCACTAAGTTTAACTTTTATAATTATTACAGGAGGAATAGATCTCTCTGTAAGCTCTGTTTTACCTTTTTCTGGTATTATAATGGCGATTTTACACCTTAACTTTGGTATGCCATTGTATATTGCAACACTAATAGCATTAGTGTTGTGTGCTTTTATAGGTTTCCTTAATGGTATGATGATTAATTATCTTCCAGTACATCCTATGATAATAACACTAGGAATGATGCTTTGTTTAAAAGGCATTAATTTATCCATTACAAATGGTAATGCTGTAGCTGGATTTAGTGATTCTTTTCTTTCTTTGTCTAGTTCTTATTTTTTGGGAATAAATATTATTATTTGGATCTTTATATTGTTAGCTATTGTTCTCTCTTTTTTACTAAATAATCATGCACATTTTCGTAAAATATATTACATAGGTCATAATGAAAAATCTGCAGAATTAATGGGTATTGATGTAAAGCAAACTAAACTTTTCTTTTATATCTTATCATCTGTTATAGCAGGGTTTGCTGGAATTTTAGCTACTTCACGCTATGGGGCTGCTCATTGGTCTTACGGGAACGGGGCTGAACTGAAAGCAATAGCTTCAGTTGCCATAGGTGGAGCTAGTTTATATGGGGGAACAGGATCTATAGGGACAACATGTTTAGGAGCGTTTTTCTTAGCAATTATTCATAATATATTTACTATATCTAATTTAGATTCTTTTTGGTATGATGTTATTAATGGAATGATGTTATTAATTGCTGCCATAATCAGTGTTTCTATGGATAATAATTATATAAAACAATACTATTTAAAATGCAAAAATAATATTTTAAATACATACAGATGGATATTCAAAAAATAATCTACTTGTATTTAAGCAGATTTAATATAAATGTAAAATTTTAACTTATAAAGTTGAACATATTATTAGCAAAAATATAATTGTTGTTAATAATATAAAAATTAAAGGAGGACTGTTTTATGAAAAAACTGTCTATTTTAGTAGGATTTTTCCTAGCGTTAGTATCATGTGGTGGTAATACAACTGCTACATCAGGTACAGAATATAAAGAAGAAACATATGTACTTGTTTCGTTTTTACGTGGTTCAGAGTTTTTTAATTGGACGTATGCTGGATTTAGAGATGCTGCAGCATCCGTTGGTCCACATATCAAAACAGAGTATAGAGGACCTGTAGATTGGGATGCTACAGCAGAAGCTCGTGCTGTTGATCAGGCTGTAGCTCAAAAAGTTCAAGGAATAGCTGTAACAGCAGGAGATGCAGCAACACTAGAACCTGCAATTAATAAAGCTATAGAAAGAGGTGTTCCTGTTGTAACATTTGACTCAGATTCTGACAAAAGCAAACGTTTAGTATTTGTAGGAACAGACCATTTTAATGCTGGGTTTAGTGCTGGTGTGCATATGGGTAAACTAGTTGGTAATAGTGCTAGAGTTGGAATTTCTTTAATTCCAGGCTTAGCTTCTATTGATGGTAGAGTAAAAGGTTTTACTGAAGGTCTATTATCAGTTGCACCACAGGCAAAGATAGTAACTTCTGTTAATGATGAAGGAGATCTACAAAAAGCAGAGCAAGTAATAACAGCAATGCTTCAAGCTAATCCTGAAATCAATATTATTTTTGCTGCACATGGAAATCCTACAGTGGGAGCTTTTAACTCCACTAAAAATGTTGGTAGAGACACTGGTGCTAATAAAATTCATGTTATGGGTTTTGATATAGATCTTCCAGTTTTAGAATTAGTACAAAATGGAAGTATTGTAGGTTCTGTTGGGCAAAATCCTTATTTAATGGGAGTTATGTCATTCCATGCTTTATATTCTGCAGCTCATAAATCAGAAACTTTCTCTCATTCTGTATACACTAATTTTGGTCCAGTTCCATCTGAAAATATTGATACGGGTGTAATAATTTTACAAAAAGATGATGCTAATATTAAGGCTTTTCTTAATTCACCAAAAATATAGAGGTTGTTATGTTAAAAAATATACCTGTTAGTTTAACCCCTGAAATATTGTATCTTCTTTCGGCAATGGGGCACGGAGATGAATTGATATTAGCAGATAGTCATTTCCCAGGAAAGACATACAATGATAACGTTATCTATTATACAGGAATAGAAACATCAAAACTATTAGAAGATATTATGACTGTATTTACTTTAGATACTTATGTAGAAGATAATATAGTCATGATGAAGACAGACGAATCTGTAGATACTTTAGATTTAAGTATTTCAGAGGAATATATGGATAGTGTTTCAAAACATGAAAAAGGTCATAAGATAACTTATATTCCGAGATTTGATTTTTATGAAAGATCAAAGACAGCTTCTGCAATAATTATTACTTCTAATATAAAAAAATATGCTAATTTAATTATCAAAAAAGGTGTTACCTTACGTAATTAACTGAAACAGGATATAGCATATACATATTTAATGTGTGATTTTTACAACAAATCTAAGGAGGTAACATGCTTATAGGTGGAATTGAAGCTGGGGGAACAAAGTTTATATATGGTATTTCAACTTCTGAAGGTGAAATTATTGATAAGCAAACATGCTCTACAGAAACACCAGAGATGACTCTAAAAACAGTAGTTGATTATTTTATGGATAAAGAAATCTCAGCTTTAGGGATAGGGTCTTTTGGACCCATAGACCTTAAATTAGGGTCTCCTACTTATGGATATATCACATCTACTCCCAAACCTTATTGGGGAAACACTAACATTGTAGGTTATTTTCAGGAAAAATTACAGGTCCCTATTGGTTTTGATACAGATGTTAATGGTGCTATTTTAGCAGAATCCTTGTGGGGAAGTTGTAAAGATCTTAAAAATTGTTGTTACATTACTATTGGTACAGGTATAGGGGGGGGGATACTGGTAGAAAATCAATTAGTGCACGGTATTCTACACCCTGAAATTGGACATATTTTAGTAAAGCAACATAAAAAAGATAGTTTTGAAGGATCTTGCCCATTTCATCAGGATTGTTTAGAGGGTTTAGCTTCTGGACCTGCTATAGAAAAAAGATGGGGATGTACAGGGTCTCAGTTGCCTACAAATCATATTACATGGGAATTTGAAGCTTATTATATTGCTCAATTATTAGTTTCTTTGATTTTAACTGTATCCCCTCAAAGAATTGTTTTGGGTGGAGGAGTTATGCATCAGAAACAGTTGTTACCTCTTATCCATGAACAGGTAAAGACATTATTAAATGGGTATATAAAAGTTCCTCAGATACTAAATGATATTAAAGACTATATTGTTTCTCCCTCTTTAGAGGATAATGCAGGATTTTTAGGAGCAATAGCTCTTGGTAAATCAGTCATATAATATAATCTATATAAAGATCATAGTTAAGAAACAAGAAAAAATATCTAATAATTTTGTAGTAGGTTTATTTGCCTATATTAAAATTTAGGTAGATCTTTTGATTTTTTCATACAAAAAAATTAAAGATATAACCCTGTATTAGAATCTAATACTTGTTGAATAGATTTTTTTATTTAAAAAACTTGTGAAATTGGCGTAAATCTCTCATGTTTCTCTAATAGAGAACATGGGAGATTTTTTTATAGATATAAATCCTAAAAATAGGGAAACTGTACAATTTGAACATACATTATTGTATAAAAAATTAGAATTAGATGAAGATAAATCTTTAAAAAATATTGATATTTCAATCTTAGAAACATTATTACAAAAAAGAACCGCTATATAAGGTTTATAGATAAAATAAATTTAAGAGTAGTTTGAAAACTATACTAATAATCAAGAAAAATACAAATATGGATTGTAGGCACCAAAAAATGATAATCTAGTTGAGTGGCTTATATCTCATTTACTATCTTGTGATGAGCCTTGACATTTTTATAAAAATATGTTATGATAAGTATATATTATACCAATAAATATAGTGATTTTAACAGCTTTATTTTGAGGTTAAAAATATAAAAAAACAACTGTGTATACATTGTGTACATATTGTGTATAGAGAAAAGAGAATCGAAAAAAGTATTACACTGATAGAGTATGATAGTTGCTAAAGATGAGCTTTTTTAGTAGTAAAAAACTAGAGACGCCATCTCCAATGCCCAGTCGGGCAATTTTAGAAAGCACCAGTTATTTGGTGCTTTTTTGTTTTAAACACTGTGTACAGAGTCTATGCAGACGGCTCTCATTCAAACAACATTATATAAATAGATATCCTTTACAAAACGCAAAAAAAACACCTTCATTATAGAGGGTGTTTTTTATTTTATAGATTTATACCTTTACACACGTTTAAAATTTTCTTTCAAAGTAACATCATTAATTTTACTTATAAAATACTCTTCTATCATAGTAGCATCTTTTTCTATACCTTCTAATAATTTAATATCTAGTATATATACTAAATACTCAATACAATCATATAACCTACACATATCCTTTATAGTTTTACTAACAATATGGTAATCAAACTTTTGATCTCTTAATATCAACTGATTTAATTGTCTTAATAGTCTATAACCCTCTTTAATTATATCGTTAATTTTTATAAATAGATCTTGTTTCTCTTTATCGTATTCTAATAAATTTTCTATTTTGATTAAAGTAGCTTTGAAAGTGTGTTCATACTCAAATAATATACTAATATTATTTTCTAACTCTTCTAAAGTAGATGATTGTATTTTAAAAGTATTTGGTCGTAGATAAGGGTTAAATTTATTCTGTAATACTTTATTATCTTCACAAAAATTATTTTCTATAAATCCCCATATTTTTGATGTTCTTATATCATTTTTATTTTGTATAGACTGTCTTTTCATTTCTTGGACAGATTCACCAGATGTTTTATTTCCTTTATACATTAAATAAGCAGTAACTCCCATAATCATAGCAGATACCATATCCCAATTGATCTCAAATTTATTAAAAGTAGAAAAATTATATTGTGTTACCATTCCTAAATAAAACCCCAGTAAAGGTAGTAAAGACACAATAATCAGAACTATCATATTTTTCCAAAAACTCATTCTTCACTCTCCTTATTATTTATTATATATTATTTTATAAAGAATAACAATATATCTATTGACAAAAATATAAATCTAATTTATACTATAATTGCTAACATTTTAGGATCAGAAATGATCTTTTATTTTCTATCTTGTATTTTAAGATAGAGGTTTTCTGTATAGAGAATCTTTTTTTATTTTAAAATACAAAATTGGTCTAGATATTTGTTTTTAGTACTCACACCGAGTACATTTATTATAATTGCCTATAGCAGTTTGTATAATTTTCGGTGTGAGTACTAAGTAGAAATATTTAGATCGTATCCTAAAATGTTAGCAATACAACTGTTGTGGGCATTACTGTTTTAAATATAACTTGGGGTCATGCTCTCGTACTATAAAAAGTATGGAGGGCTGTATTTATTATTTTAATTAATTTAAGGAGATTTTTATGAAAAAACTATTTAGTATACTCTTATTAGTGGGTGTGATGTCTTGTAGTACAGTAGTTAAAGAGCAAGAATTTGACTATGGTCAATATATTGATAATAAGGTTTTTACAGGTATATGGACACATGAAAGTAGTGGAACTATTTATATTGATGACTACCATTTCAAAAACGGTCATCAAACACTTGAAATAGTTAGCCGTAGTGGGCATAAAACGATTCTATATTTTAAAAATGTAAGTTTTGATGATGCTGAATATGGCTCGAATATTCTAGGAGCTACTTTATATTATTATAAAACTGGAGCTACAAAATATAGTAAAAGAATAAGAATATCAATATTTAATCCTCTTGTTTATATTACTGATGATTCATCAGGTATTTCATTAAAAAGCTATCCAAACAATAGTTAAATGATCTAAAATAATATATCAATAAAAAGCTCATAGGGTCATACCTTATGGGCTTTTTTTTGATTTGACTGGATTTAAGATCGAAAGATGGGGATTTTTTATTCTTTA
>CAMRBT010000041.1 GCA_947040475.1 uncultured Brevinema sp. | reverse complement strand
ACTGAAGATGAAACTACAACTGAAACAATAGAAGAATAAGTAAATACAAGTCCTTAGGAAATCTCAGTGATGAAACCATCTAAATATTTGATATATATATATCAAAATTATTCATCTAAAAAAACAATCATACCTATATGCTTATTATTAATAAGCCTTGTCATTCCTAATTCTCCTTTATTCAGTCAAGAAAATTCTCTTTTTGAAGCCGTTGTGAGAAATGATGGAGCATTAGTTGAATATATGATAAAACATAGGGCTGATGTAACGGTTACTAATAGTGATGGGTTAACAGCTTTGCATTTAGTGTCTGACCCAAAATTAGGATTGACTTTAATTATTAATGGTGCTGATATTAATGCAAAAAATCGTAGTGGGAGCACCCCTCTTCATTGGGCTATATCTCGTAATAAAGAATCTATCGCTAAATTATTGATTGAGTTTGGTGCTAATATTAATAGTCCTGATAACTTAGGAAATACCCCTCTTCACTTTGCTATTAATTCAAAAGAAGAGATGATGCTTCTTCTTATTAGATCTGGAGCAGATGTTAATGCTACTAATAAAGCTGGCTCAACACCTATTATTGAAGCATTACTAAACAACAACAACACACATTCAAAATATTTATTATTAGCTGGTGCTGAAAATATCAAAAATAATGCTGGTATTTCTCCTTCTATTTTGGAAACATTAGAGGCTAACAATAGTATTAAAGAGACACTCACCAGTGGGCAAGTAGATCCTATTATTAAAGAAATATTCGTCGAAAATTTTGCTAGAGCTATAGAATTAATCAATCAAAATAGTCCTATAGATGGCGTAGATATCAATGGAAACACAGCTCTTCATTGGGCATTTAATAAAAAAAATCGTTATATTGCTAAACTATTATTAGATAAAAAAGCTAATTATGATGCTTTTAATTTTGATAGTGAAACTACTCTTGACGTACTTCTTGGTACAAAAGATGAGAATTTTATTAAGTACATACAAGATATCTTAAAAGATGAAACTAATTTTAGTGATATAAACCCCACCTCTAAAATAATTGAATAAAAGTATTGACAATAGATAAAAAATAACTTATAATAATAACAACAATGCGGCTGTCGTATAATGGTAATACCTCAGCCTTCCAAGCTGATGCTGGGAGTTCGATTCTCCCCAGCCGCTATAAAAGTCCCTAAAGTTAGGGACTTTTTCATTTTAAATCTTTAAATAAAGATATTTTATAAAAAATATTTATTTTGTCTTTACATTATTATATAAAGGTGCTATAATACGAAATATAATTATAATAAGGAGCATATTATGCTAGGATTGTTTTTTCAATTAGCACCAGTTGCTGTACCGACAACGGGTGGAGTTGCCCAAGCTACTCAAGGTGGTGGTCTCATGACTTTCTTGCCTATTATTCTAATGGTTGTTTTTATGTACCTCCTTGTGTTTCTTCCAGAAAGTAAAAAACGTAAGAAATTACAAAAACAAGTAGAAAGTTTGAAGCAAGGTGATAAGGTTATTACATTAGGTCATATTGTTGGTACTATTGAATTTATTGGTGAAAAAACCATCTATATTAAAAGTCAAGATGCTAAAATTGAAATTGCCAAATCAGGTATTGCAACTGTTTTAGAACATGGAAAAATTGATTAAAATAAATTTTCGTTATATTAAGGATTTTATATGAATAAAATTTCACATTATTTTGTGCTACTCGCCGTTGTTGGGTGGGCAATATGGGGACTATACCCAACATATCAATGGTATGTACTAATTTCTCCAGAAGATAAAGCTTTAATTGGTATGCCTGCTGAAGAATTAGCAGTAGCAGATATTGATACTAGGACTTATGTTCAAGAACTCAAAAAAATCAGAGCAAAAACTCTTTCTCTTGGTCTTGATCTTCAAGGTGGAGTATATGTGGCTGCTATTCCCGATGAAGATGATCTTAGAGAACAACTCCTTCGTCAATATGATGAAGATCCTGTTGCCGTTGAAGAGATTTTTGAAGCTGAAAAAATTACCGCATTAGCTAGATCTTTAGAAATTATTAAAAATCGTATTGATGCTTTTGGCGTAGCAGAACCTGCTATCCGTTCTACTTACGATGGAAAAATAACTATTGAATTACCTGGTGTTAGTGATCCTAATTTACTTAAAGAAGGATTGTCTAAAGTTGGTAAATTAGAATTCCGTTTTGTCAACCAAGAATTACTAAACGCTCTAGCTAGTCAAGGTATTCCTTATGATGGTCAATATGGTATTACAAGCCGTGATGATATTCCTGCTACATTTATTCTTCCTAAAGATACGGAATGGGTATCTTATTGGGAAAATGATGCGACAGATGTTCCTCAATTAAAAGGCTGGTACCTCATTTATACTAAAGTTGATCTTGGTGGTACTTCTATCAAATCTGCATCTACGGACACAGATAACCTTGGACGTAATGTTGTATCTTTTGAATTAACAGATGAAGGTGCTGAGATCTTTGCAGATATTACTAAAAACAATATAAACAAACAATTTGCTATTATCTTAGATGACAGAGTACGTAGTGCCCCTGTTATCCAAGGTGAAATACCAAATGGTCGTGGACAAATTTCTGGTACTTTTGGATTATCCGAAGCTACCTATCTTGCAAATATATTAGAAGCAGGTTCTTTACCTGTTCGCTTAAAAGTCATTGAAGAAAGAATCATAGGACCACAATTAGGTGCTGACTCTATTCAACAAGGTCTTCAAGCATTATTATTTGGAGCTTTAGCTGTTGTTATCTTTATGCTTATTAATTATCGTGTTGCAGGATTTGTCGCTGCTTTTGCACTATCCTTAAATGTATTATTTTTAGTATCTATTCTAGCTTCTATGGGAGCAACATTGACTCTCTCAGGTATTGCAGGTATTGCACTAACTGTAGGGATGGCGGTGGATGCTAACATTATTATCTACGAAAGAATTCGTGAAGAAAAAAGAAAGTCTCACCATTATCTCTCAGCATTTCATACTGCTTACGATCATGCCGGTGCTACTATCTGGGATTCTAACTTAACAACTATTGTGGCTGCTATTGCCTTATCAGTATTTGGTTCAGGATCTATCAAAGGTTTTGGCGTCACCTTAGCATTTGGTATTATTGCAAATATTTTCACTTCTCTTTTCGTATCAAAATTATTGTTAGAAACATTAATTGGTAAAAAACAAAGAGAAATAGTGTAGGAGTTATCATGACAGAAACAACAAATAAAGTATATTTTGATTTTCTTGGTAAAAGGATGATCGCTCTTATCGTTTTTACTGTGTTATTAATTGCGGGAATAATCGCTTATACACAACATGGATTTACCTTAGGCACTGATTTTTCTGGTGGTATTCGTATTGAATTTTCAGCACCAACTACCGTGCAAGAAGCAAGAAAATTAATCTCAGAAGATCAAATATCAATTACAACCTTAACAAAGAGTGATGGTACAGAAAGTTTTTTACTAACAGCTCCAGCAGAGCTTGGAGACAGTGGTTCTGGTGATTATCTACTAGACACTATCAGAGAAAAATACAACACAAGTAATGTTGTTGTCCTCGCTTCTGAATATGTAGGACCTAGTGTCGGTGATGATTTCGCATTACAATCATTAAAATTATTAGGAATTGTAGCTGGACTTATTCTAGTTTATATTACTTTCCGTTTTGATTTTATTTATAGTGTGGGTGCTACAACAGCACTTATCCATGATATGATAGTTTTATTAATTTTTACAGTCGTATTAAGAATTCCTATCGATTTGACAATACTTGCAGCATTTTTAACAATTTTAGGCTATTCTATTAACGACACCATCGTTATTTTTGATAGAATTCGTGAAAATCACACAGCACTTGCTCAAGAAGATATGTATAAAGTTATGAACAAAAGTATTAATCAAACTTTAAAAAGAACATTACTCACATCTATTACCACATTATTTGTCGCTGGTGCGATTTATATTTGGGCTGGAAATATTTTACAAAACTTTGGTTTACTACTAATTATAGGAATAGTAAGTGGTACTTATTCTTCTATATTTGTAGCAACACCCATCACTTACTTCTTATTTAATAAAACACATAAAATTATTAAATAAAAAAGTTTAAAAAAGTATTGACAAATGATACACAATCAAGTATAATATTTATACACTAAATGTGTTGGATCGCTAGCTCAGTTTGGTAGAGCACGTGACTTTTAATCACGGGGCCCTGGGTTCGAACCCCAGGCGGTTCAAGAATTTTTCTCCTGTAGCTCAGTTGGTAGAGCAGGTGACTGTTAATCACTTGGTCGCAAGTTCGAGTCTTGCCGGGAGAGCATAAAAGATCCTATCCTTAGGATCTTTTTTGATTGATAAAGGAAACTTTATGATTAGAATCCTTAAAAAGTTGCTCCCCTCCTATTCTCTGAAACATTCAGAGAATTCTATTCTAAATAATTCTGCTCTTATTAGTATTAATATAGATGATTCTTTCTTTCTTTTAGAGATTTCATTTGATAGATTGACTAAAGAACTCTTATTAAAAGAATTACAAAACTCCCTATCCTCACTACACCCTAAACAAGATCTACGCGTCCACTTCCTCCCTGATACTCCTATTGATTACTTAAACACGAATAAAAAATCTTTCACCCTCTCTAATCAACAACAACAATTTTCCCTGTTTTTACCTCTTGAGTTTGTAGTATACTTATCTAATAAATTAGAATATACTTATTTTTGTAAAGCTACTAATTTTTATGATTTAGAACTAGAGCTTTATCGATTTCAGCCTTCCTTTTTATCCCAAGAATTATGGCTATCTTTACCTCAAAAAGATCTGCAAGATCTCTTTTATTATATGATCACAAACAATCTCGCAACACCCAAAATGTTTGCATTATTTTTAAAAAAAATAGAATTACCAAACATTGCTTTATATTTTTCAAAAAATATCTTTCAAGAAATACAAAAGGAGCTAGATCTTCTTTCTAATTTAGAAAATCCCAATTTATTGGCTAGTGTTTATTACATTATAGAAAATAATTTAATGTCCTTTTTACAACAGCTCTCCCATGTTCCCTCTGCCTTATTACCCTTTTATAAAACCCTTCAGACTTATCAAAAAAATATTTACATCCATGCTCTTATGAAACTCGACCTAAAAAAACTTCCTTATTTTGATAGCTTAGCTAATTCTAAACGTTTTTCTTTATTTATCAACCAAATACCTTACCAAAGTTTATTGAGTTTTTTACAGCATAGTAAACCCTCTAATAAAAATATTATTAATAAAGGATTTTCTTTACAAGGGCAAAAACAATTATTACAAGATATGAGTGTTGGTGTTCATCCTATTCTAAAAAGTAATCAATGCTTACAGCATATTGCTCAACTAACATGCGAAAACAATCCTATCCCCTTTGAAGATTTAGTTAATAAACTGATGACAAAAACTAGAGATTGGGAATTATTGGCAAGAGAGTGTGATATCAGAGATTTATTACTGTGTTTGGACACTTTATCTTCTAAAGACAGAGAAAAAATAGGGGGGATCCTTTCTATTCTTTATCAAAGCTATCATCAAAAAATTATTATATTTCCTAAAATAACAGAACGATCCATTATTCAAGCTCAAAAATATTGCTCTATCGCAATTTATAAATTATATTTTCTAAAGATATTAGACTATCACCTTGAAATTTTTTAATAAGTTTGCTATAATAATAAAATGATTTACCAATATAGGTGTGTATTATGATTATTCTAGGTATAGAGAGTTCTTGTGATGAGTGTTCTCTAGCAATCGTTGAAGACGGCAAAAATATTCTTGCTCATCAAATTTATTCTCAAATAGAATTACACAAACCCTTCTCAGGTGTTGTCCCTGAGATAGCCTCAAGAAATCATTTGATTAAAATTTTAGAGATATTTAAACAAACTACTTCAGGCTTTTCTTTAGAGGATATTGATGCTATTGCAGCCAGTACAGGTCCTGGATTGATAGGCTCTTTAGTTATTGGTACAATGACAGCCAAGTCTTTATCCTATGCCTTAAACAAAGCTTTTATTCCTGTAGACCATATTGAGGCACATTTATACACCCCTCATTTAAATAATGATATTCCTTTTCCTCACATTGCACTAGTTTGCTCTGGGGGACATACTTTATTATTTTTAGTCGAATCCTTCGAAAAAAAAACGATACTAGGTACAACTATTGACGATGCCGTTGGTGAGGCCTTCGATAAAGTCGCGAAAATGCTGGATCTTGGTTATCCTGGTGGTCCCATTATTCAACAAAATGCCCTAAAGGGTAATGAGAATTTTTGGAAATTACCTCATGGATTGGCGGACAATCCCAAAGATAGATATCATTTTAGTTATAGTGGATTAAAAACCGCTGTATATTATAAGTTGCGAGAGCTTGATCCTCCCTACCCTGTTGCCGATATTTGTGCAAGTTTCCAAAAGGCTGCGGTGATGAGTCTACTCAAAAAATTGAAAAACGTCCTTCAGGACACAAAAATTAAAACGATTATTACCGTTGGAGGAGTGGCAGCTAATATACGTCTCCGAGCAGAGCTTGACAAACTCATCGCTTCTGGTTACCAAATATTCCACACCCCTTTAGCCCTTTGTGGTGATAATGCTGCCATGGTTGCTGGTCGAGCTTATATCGATTACCAAAATAATTCTTACAAACAAAAATCTTGGGATAGCTATGCTAGATACCCTCTTATTTCAAAAGGAAAAAGACTATGATACAAAAAAAAGATCTCACTGTACTATTTATTGTGCAAGCTGGTAAAAAATTTGGAATAGGCCATCTAAAACGAGCTTTACAAATTTCAGAATTTTACTCCAAATCATTTATTTGGGTGATTACCGATTTAAAAGATCCATCGTCTCTTAGACCTTTATTGCTAGATAAAAATCATCAAATTTCTGCTCCTAATGATAAAGTGACGATTTCTGATATACTAAAAGAATTTGATTTTGATTTAATTGTTAATGATTGCGTACATCTTAATGATACTCTCTTTAATACCCTTATCACTTGTACTATCCCTATGATTTCTTTAGACAATCATAATTTAGGAGTTTGTTCAGAAATTTATATCGCTCCTCTCCCAACAAAAAAAACAAAACATGCTAATTTTACAGAGATTTATCAAACTCCTATCAATCGAAAATTCTTTTTACCTCAATCTGACAAAAACTCTATCTCTAATATTCTTATTAGTTTAGGGGGGAGCGATCCTCATAATAATGCTGAGCGATTAGTTAAAGCATTAAAAGATACTCCCTATCAAATTACTGTCATAGCAGGACCTCTTAGTCATTATAAAATAGAAGATCAAGCTAATGTCAAAGTTATTCAAGATGTATCTGATTTATTTCCTTATATTCAAGAAAATGATCTTATTTTTTGTGGACCAGGCTCAACATTATTAGAAGGTTTGGCTGCTAAAAAACATGTGATTGCTATTGCTCATAATTATAGCCAATATCAAGATATTTCTAGTTCTCCTCAAATAAACAGCTTGTTGGGATCTATCTTTTTAACCCCAAAAAATATCAAAAAAGCAATAGAAAAATCTACTAGTGGAAAATTAAATCTACCTGATAATTTTAATTTTCAAGAATGGTTCTTAACACTTAGTGATACGATAGCAGGCCGTCCTGCTTCTTGTCCTCTTTGTGGCTCTTCAAACAAAAGATCTTTTTTAAGAACTACAGAGCAAAACCTATTTTCTTGTGTTACTTGTAATAGCTCTTATACTTATAGTATTAACTCAATAGAAGTTCAAACTAATGGAGATGCTCTTATTGCAGATAATTCTGAGCAAAGTCAACAAAGTTACAAACAAGGTGTCTTAAATTTAAAAGAAGATAGTCAAAGAAGAATTAAAATTATAAAAAAAATACTTCCTATCCCTAACCATCATACAACCTATCGATTAATCGATTTGGGTGCAGAACATGGCATTTTTGTTCAAGAGGCTTCACATAATGGATTTTCAGCTCATGGAGTTGAATTATCTAGTTTCGCTCGCAGAGTAGCTTTGGATAATCACAATCTTAAAATTATTGATTCCATGGACAAAATATACGAGCAAGGTCCTGTACATAAAGTTATTACTGCTTGGAAAAAACTAGAACTTTTAGAAAATCCTCTTGCTTATATACAAAAATTATCTACCTTAATTCCTATTGGAGGCTTGTTAGCTTTTCGTGTGCCTATCGTTGATACCAAAAGATCTCTTAATACAGGATATTTTCGTATTACAGAAAAGGGTGGAGAACTTCTTGCTGAAAGAGCTGGGTTTATTGTAGCTCAAGTCCATAAATACACTAACGAAAACCAAGAAGAATTTTTAGAGTTTTATTGTATTAAGAGGATAGATTCTTAATGTCCTTTATCAAACCCTTACAGTTTGGTAAGATTACAACTAAAAACAATCTCATACTAGCACCTCTCGCAGGCTACAGTCATAAACCTATGCGTATCATGAATAGAAAATTTGGCGTAGGATATTGTGTCACCGAAATGGTCAGTGTCGACGGGGTGATTAGAGAATCCCAAAAAACCTTACGCTATGCAGATATTTCCGATGCTCCTGAACAAACTTCTATACAACTATTCGGCAAAGATTCCCCAGAAGATTTTTACAAAGCCTCAAAAATTATTCAGGATACTTTTGGTGTAAAATCTATCAATATCAATTTTGGTTGCCCTGCTCCTAAAGTCTTAAGAAATGGAGCTGGATCTCGTCTTTTAGAAGAACCTCATAAAATTGTAGATATTGTTAATGCTGTTAAATCCAGTGGTGTCAGTGTTGAAGCCAAAATCCGTTGTGGATTTACTTATGACAATCTAGATAATATTATTACCGCCTTAGACGGCTCTGACGTTGATGTAATCATGCTTCATTGTCGATTGACTAGTGATAAATTCAAGCATGGTACTGCTCATTGGGATTACTTTCAAAGAGCAAGAGCCCTCACTTCAAAAAAACTAATCGCCAATGGCGACATCAAAACACCTGAAGAAGCCTTATCTGTATTCCAAAATTATCATGTTGATGGCTTAATGATAGGACGTGGTGCTATTGCAAAACCTTATCTATTCCAACAAATCATCGATTATTGTGAAACAGGATCTTACAAAACTCCTAACCCCCAAGAACTTCTTGATTTATTAAAAAGCTATGCGGAATCTTGGTTCGAGATTACTGGCTACAAAGATATCCAACCTCTACGAGGGGCATTGATGAGTTTACTATCAGGCTTTGAAGGGGTATCTACGATTAGATCAGCCCTTGCAAAATGTATTTCTTTAGAAGATGTTTATCAAGCCATAAAACTTTATGAAGACCTATAAAAAGAGAGAAAAGGACAAAAAATGAAAGAATTTATTAGCACGACACTCAAAGGAATGCTTATTGGTATTTCCAACATTATCCCAGGTGTTTCTGGGGGAACAATGGCATTTGTTCTGGGGATTTATCAAAAATTAACAGAAGCTATTGGTTATTTTTTAATCAAACCAGAAAACAGAAAAGAATATTTATTATTTTTAGCTAATTTAGGACTAGGAATTATCATAGGATTTTTAGCTTTTGCTAAGCTTATTTCCTTTTTGTTAGGGATAGATCTTCCTGAAGGTAGCCCCCTCCCCTTTTCTTATACACCTACTTTTGGATTCTTTTTAGGATTGATTTTAGGATCTGTTCCTGTATTATTCAAAATACAAACAGACACCAAATTTTCTCTTCCTCGTTTGTGGCTCGTATTTTTGGGTATTGCCTCTTTATTTGCCGTGGCATCTTTAAGAGAACCAGCAAGTATTATTTCTGAACAATCTCAGCTCATCAAAGATTTCGGACTTTTCAAAATCATCGCCCTTCCTACCCATAGAATGTTTTGGCTCTTTATCGTTGGTGTCTTAGCTGCCTTTACAATGGTCATTCCCGGTATCTCAGGCTCTGCATTGTTAGTCGCCCTTGGAGAATACGGCCCTATCCTCAATTACATCTCTGAACGCTCCCTACTACCTATCGCCATTATTGGAGTTGGTGTGGCTGTTGGTATCGTACTCGCAACATTACTCATGGCAAAATTACTAGAACACAAAGCCGGTGCTACTTTTTATTTTATTTTAGGATTAATTTTTGCTTCTTGTATCCAAATATTCCTACAAATGTACGACGCACAAAGTAGTCTTGC
>CAMRBT010000040.1 GCA_947040475.1 uncultured Brevinema sp. | reverse complement strand
GCAATTTTTTCTGATGACAATGGTAATACTTGGAAACGTGGTGGAGAAATGAATGAGCTACCTGGTGGAGCAACAAGAGCTTCTGAAACTCAAGTAGTAGAAGCTCCTGATGGAACTGTTATTGCATTTGCTCGTGGTGCTGGAGAAATTACTATGTACCAAAGTAAAGACGGTGGTATGACATGGCCTAGAGCTCAAGGTACAGGTTTAGTTGATGGTCAATGGAATGGAACTATGGTTTCTGCTATTAACCTAAAATATTCTAAAGGTGCTAATAATGAAGCATTAATTGCTTTCGCTCATCCTGATGATGCTGGTGCACGTAGAAACGGAACTGTGCGTATTGTAGAATTAAGAAAAAATAGTGGTACAGGTTACTGGGATGTTAAATGGAAAGATAACGAAACTTCTTATTCATACTTTACCCGTATCGGTGAAACAACAGCTGATGCAGCTACTCGTAGTTTTGGATATTCTGTACTTACAGAACTCACTAATGGAAACATTGCTCTATTCGCTGAAAGTGGTGGGCAAATGGAATATTATGAAATCGGACTACAACGTCGCTAAACATATATAACAATAAGAACCTTGTTATTTGGTTTTTTATATCAGATAACAAGGTTTTTTATATTACATAAAAAAAACTAGGAGATTTTTATGAAAAAATATCTTGCAATATTACTAACATTAGTAATGGTAGCTTGTGAAGCAAAAAAACCTGATGAAGGTGGTGGTACTACGACTCCTCCAGTAATTGGAGACTTTATTTCAAATGCTCAGGGATTGTATAACCTTGATGCTATAAAAGCACAACTTGTTGGAACTAGTGGAAATATTATCAATACAGCTGATGATGCTGTAATGTACGAATTCAAAAAAGAGTATGACGGATACTCTGCTTTATATCTGAATACAGCAACAAGTAAGTTTAATGTTGTTGAATATGATGATACTGTCCCTACACTTATTTTTACAGGAGACTTTGCAACTGCTGAAGAGGGTGATACTGCTGTAGATAGTGGTATTGTTATAGATCCTTCTCCAGGTGCTCCTGTAGTAACACCTGCTATTTTTGAATTAGCAGATGGTGTTTATGACTTGCCTAATGATAGACAAATCACTAACCTAAATATTGATGGAAAACCATCTTTTAGTGAAGTGCGTAATACTATATTATACACTTATGTAAAAGCTGTAAGTTTAAACCAAGGTATTTTCATTAGTGGAGCAGGGCAATTTGTCGGTATTCAAAAATCTGACACCACTCCTCCTACTCTATCTCTTTATGCTCAAAATAAAGATCCTAGAGATTCTTGGTGGAGTGCTGGAGAAGTAGTTTTTACAGAAGAACATCTCTATACAACAAATCCTGATGAACCTATCTTACCAGAAGGTACCCCAGCATTTATTATGGTTGCTTATGGTCTTTCTCCTATTACAGTAGGTGATGTTACCTATACCATGGATAAAAATGGTGATCTTTCTGTAGATGGAACTATTACATATGTATTTAATAGTTCTCCTGATTCTGCAACTGCTGTTTATACGACAGTTGATGGTTTAGGTTTCTTAGGTGCTAAAATAGTAGATGGGGCATTTGCTCTTTATCAAGAGAGCAAAGCTACTCCTTGGGCTACTATTGAAGAAGTTTTATACACTGATAGACATAGAGTAGCTTTCAAACCTGCCTTTGTTATAGCTGCTCAAGCTAAAGGTAGTTTCACTATTTTTGGAGCAAAAGATTCTTCAAATAATCCAGATCTTACTGCATATACAATGGATGATTTTGGTGATATCCTTAATGGTACAACTGTTGTTTATACTCATATTGGAACAGACGGCGATACCTTGGCTGACTACGCTGTTACAGCTGTTGTTACAGAAGGTGAACCTAAATTTGTAGGGTTTGCTATTGAAGCTGTAGTAACACCTCCTCCAGTAGAGCCTGAAGCAAGAAATACTGCAACTTCTATGTATCTCTATAGAAATAACAAAAGAGGACCATGGCTTACTCAAGAAGAAATCCAACACATAGAAGCTCATCAAGTCGGACTCAAATCTGCCTTTGTTACAGCTGCTCAACTAAAACAACCTTTTACTATTTTTGGAGCAAAAACAGGTGAAAATCCAGATCTTACTGCATATACAATGAATGATCTCGGTGATATCCTTAATGGTACATCTGTTGTTTATACATATGATGGAGAACATGCTAATGCTACTAATGCCTATTATATCCCTGTGTCTGATGATACTAAATTCGCTGGTTTTGGTATTCCTGTAGCAGGTGCTGGAGCAAACGAGATGCACCTATACAAAGAAAGAAGAACAGATTACTTTGATGCTAGAGAAAAAGTTATTTTTCTTACCTCTCACTTAGTTGGTGATCTTTCTACTGTAGCTTTCCAAGATTGGGATAACTATGGTATTATAGATGCAGAAATTTCAGCATTACATAGTTTTGGGACTGCTTCCTTTGGTAATACCATATGGATTGTTGGTGGTCAAACAGGAAGTAGAATAAATACTGTTTATAAAAGTATAGATGCTGGAAAAAATTGGGAAAAAATTGTACCTACAGGTCTTGTAGCTGTTCAAACTCCTGCTCTTATAGCGACTAGTGAAAATGACCTACTCCTTATGGGTGGTAACTATGGTTCTACACAAGCTAGAACATTTACTAGTGCTGATGGTGGAACAACTTGGATAGAAGGTGCTAGATTTGATGGTGGTACTACTGGTAACAACGATGGTACAACTGATAAGCCTAGAAGAGTCAATGGTCCTACTTTAGTTATCCATAAAGGGGAACAATATCTCTTAGGTGGTGTTGGTAAATACTGGGAAAACTTTGTTTGGAAAAGTAGCGATAATGTTAATTGGACACGAATGACTAGTACTACAGAATCTGGTGGTGTTGCCGAAAACTCTTTCACGACTAGAGGCTATCATGCTGCAGTTTCTTTCAATAATGATCTCTATGTCATGGGTGGTCAAAACGCAGGTGGTGCCCATAAAGATGTATGGAAAAGTACAGATGGTGGAGCTAATTGGACTCAAATACAAGCTGATGCCCCTTGGGGAGAACGAACTGGTTTACAGGCCGTTGTCTATGAGAATGAGATCTATGTTGTCGGTGGTACCTCTTCTACTGATCCAGCAACACTAATTTGGAAAAGTGCTAATGGTGTAGATTGGACAGCTGTACCTATTTCTACTACTGAGATTGGTTCTAGAGAATCTTTTGGTGCTGCCGCTGTAACACATACGGATAACACCGATCCTTCTAATCCTGTAGAAAGATTAGATTTCGTTATCTTTGGTGGTAAAAATAAAAATGATACTTGGAGAACAGGTAACTATATTAACCCTAAATAAATGATCTAATAAATAATATTTAATAAATAATACTATTTAATTAGTCTCCTATACTTAAAGAGCCTTTGTTATTTGAAATATAATAACAGGGGCTCTTTTGTGTCCCATGAGTATTTAACAACGCAAAAAACACACTCCCTATTCAGAGAGTGTGTTTTTTATTAATTAGTTTTTATTAATTAGTTTTTATTAATTAGTTTTTATTAATTGTTTAATGTTTCAAATAGTCTTTTTTAACTAAACTAGAATGAACATAATCTATCATCGTTATAAAATCAAAGACAGGTAAACCTGTAGCCTGTTGAACTGCTTTTCCATAAGGAGGAAGAACACTACACTCAAGCAATAAAGCTTTGATTTTAGAATCTTTTTTAGTTAATTCCAAAGCTGTCTCGACAGTTTCTTGCTCCATTTTTTCACTATCAAGATAGCGATTTTCTACAACAATAGCGTCATAAAAATGAGGCTTTTTATCGATACCAGCAATACAAATTCTATCAAGATCTTCTTCTTTTATACCACTCATTAATAAAAGCTCTTTTGTTAATGCTTGTTCACTAGCACATAAGACCCCTACTTTCTCATCTTTTTTGATAAGTTGTAGCATAAATGGTAATTGTAGTAAACTTGATAAAAAGGTAGGAACAGTGAGAGCTTGAGATAATTCCTTCTGAAATTGGATTAAATATCCACAATCAGCGGTAATCACTTGCACACCTTCTGCTTCTAATTCTTTTGCCGCCGCTATGGTCGCTTCTATCATTTTTGTGTCGTGTGAGTATAATTGCTCAAAGGTAAGTCCTTTCACTGGCTTATAAAGCACTGGATAAGAATAACTAAGGGCATTTCCCACATCGCCAACGATAAAAGGAGCATTACAGTCAATCAATAGAATTCCTATAGATTGTCCGAAACTTTGTTGATTCGTTTTTTTATAATGCAACATAATTTCTCCTAAAACCAACGAGTTTTACTTGTAGACACAAGCTCAACTCCATCTTTTCCAACAATGATGTTTTGTTCAAAAAATGTTGTTCCTAATGCTGGACTATAGAGAGATTTTTCTATGGCAATATACATATTTTCTTGAATAATAAAATCTTCTTCTTCAATAAACCATGGTCTTTCCCAAGTCATACCCAAACTATGTCCCCAATGTGGTGGATAAGCAGCATAGATTTTGGAAGGATCTGTTTGAACTGTATCTAAAGATACTCCATTATCAAGAAGATGCTGATTTCCTAGTTTTACAAGTTCTGTGATACTCATACCAGGTTTAATACAACTGATTAGATATTCACAGGCATTAGTCACTTTTTCCATCATTTCTTTTTGTTGAGCAGTTGCTTTGTTCCCGACAACAGTGGTTCTTCCAAAATCAGAGATATATCCTTCGTTAACAATAATAAGATCAAAGCGGAAAAATTCTCCTTCTTTTAGTTTTCTACTACCATCATATCCCGGAAAATCCAAACTATGTGCTGAATTAATAGTTTCCCCAGAACTTGCTACTGTAAAGTACAAAGCAGCTCCTTGAGAAATAATATATTCCATAGCAGAAGAAAGGACTTCAGCTTCTGTTTTGCCTGGAGCAACGCTAGACATTATTAAATCTACTGCTTTACTTCCAATTTTACTGACTTTTCTGATAGCATCTAATTCTCTTGCTGATTTTACAACACGAACATTAGTAAGAATATCATCAGCAGGGACTAATTCTACTTTAGGAAGATTTTTCCCAACATAGACTACTCTATCATGCGTCATAACATCTGTACCAAAAAGACCGATTTGACCTTGATCCATATTTAATTCTTTCATCGCCTTACATATTTCACCTGAAAAATCAGCATGATAACGCACATCTTTTACGGTAACTAAATTTGGATTATATTCTGGAGATGAAACTACTAGCACAGGCTCTCCTGCTGCTGGTATCAACAAACAACAGTGAGATCTTCCACTCCAAAGAGGCATGAAATCTGGTAAGAAACATCTTTGTTGGTAGTGGTTTGCTAAATAACTGTTATCTGCATAACGATCAAAAGAACCACCCCCACGAGACCATACCATTAACCCTTTGAATCCTAGTTTTATAGCTTCGTCTTTACATTTATTTCTACGATCAACAAATTCTTGTTGATTTATATTAGATGTTAACATTTGTACCTCTAATTATTTTTTTAAAATTTTACTTAATAAAACAGCAAGTCCACCCCATACAATGGTTACTGAAATTATCATCATAATGATTGCATTTATAGACATTAGTTTCTCCTTAATCTATATGACTTTATTCGCCTGAATGTTCTGCTGGAACTTCAGGGTAAGTTGATCCATTAAAATATGTGTTTTTAATAGAACCTACCATTTTATTATTAAATACTACTAAGAAAATACAATAAATTACTATTTGATAAAGTGCGGTACCAAGACCTGCTGCACTAAACCACGCCCAAGTATCTTCAACTTTAAAAGCACCTACTGCATACACAGCAAACATTAAAGTAAATGCAACAGGACAGACATATTTTACAGAGATTGTCCACCATTTGCCCATATAAAGTTCATTATATTCGTGATTGACAAAGATAGTTCTCATTTTTTCTGCACCAAATCTATTGATAGCAAAACAAGTAAAGAGTGAACCAAGTAATAACATCATAGAAGTTACCCATTCTTGGTTAGCAAAAAAGTCTATATTCCATGCTGCTGGAACTCCATAGAGTAAAACAATACCGAATACTATTGCTATTGCTTTTGTTTTAGAAATGCCCATATCAACTAATGATGTTGCACAAACTTGAAACATAATAATATTTGAAGAAAATGCCCCAAAGAATAAAGCAATAAAGAAAATAAATCCTATTATCAATCCGTATTCAATTGTAGCAAAAACATTTGCAAGAGCAATAAAGGTAAGTCCATAACTACCTGTAGCCATGATTCTTTGAGCTTCTGCTGGATCATAAGTAGCAAAGATAGCAGGGAAAATAGCAAAGCCAGCTAATAAAGCAGCACTTGTTACGCCAAAACCTTGTACATATTCATTAAGAGCTACATCATCTTTAGCTTTTGTGTATACAGCATATGTTAATACTAGTCCCCAACCTGGTCCAACGGTCCAAGCTGATTGTGCCATTCCTTGAAGCCATATTTCAGGGTTTGATAATGATCCAGGTTTAATAGAAAACAAGAAATCTAAACCTTTTATAGCGTCAGGAAGCATTAATGTTCTTACAGCAACAACAACAAGCATTATAAATAACGCAGGTATCATAAATGAATTGATTTTTTCCATACCAGAACCAACACCTTTATTACAAATAAAAGCTGTTGCACCTAAACATACTACAAAAATTAATACAGTAATAGGATTGTTTGATGCGACACTATCATAAAGTGCTACAGTATCTACACCTACATAAGATCCTGTTAAGGACATAATTGCATATTCTAAAATCCATGCCATTGTAACGGTATAAAAACCAACAATAGCAACTAAAGTAATACACAAGAATGCTCCCATCCAAGCGAATTTTTTACCTGCATAGTCAGCAAATGCTCCAATAGCACCGTGTCTAGTAGATCTTCCCATTACCATCTCTGCAACAATAATTGGCGTACCTATTAATAAAAAAGAGATAATCATTGCTATAATAAATGCTCCACCCTCATAAATAGCTGCCATACGAGGAAATCTCCAAATACTCCCTGGTCCAACAGATGCCCCAATTAAGGTCATCGCTAATCCCCAACGGGATGTAAACAAATTAGACTTTGACATAAATACCTCCGATAATATTTATTATATTTTTTTAATTACATATTATTTTAATTGTATATTTTACATAGTTATAGCTAAATAAATTAGATTATTTTAGCACTTCTGTTAAGATACTATAAAAACCTTGCATTCCTTTATTTAACTGATCTATCTCTATATACTCATCATCAACATGTGCTAATGTTTCTGAAGAAGGACCAAAACCTATTGTTAGTAGATTTTTTTCTCCTCCGTAATGAGAACCATTTGTACAAAAATAATGATAAGAAATATTAGGTGTTAAACCAGCATTTGTTAAACCTTTATAAGCTTTTTGTATTAGTGGATTGTTTTGATCAAAATTCCATGCTGGAAAAAAGCGTTCTGCTTTAATAACATTTCCTGTATAACACATATCCTCAGCTTTTTCATAAGAAACTTTCGCATCAAATTTAGGATCTTTTTCTTTGAGACTATTGATTATCTCTTGAATTGGTTGCAAAATAGATTCTCTCGTTTCTCCTGGTAAAAATCGACGATCAAAAGTCGTACGACAATATGAAGGTACCACAGATGATCCAGGATAAGGATCTGATAAAATATCAGTTAATTCTAATACTCCTCCACCAAATTCTTGACTATCAGGCATAGGAATTTTTTGAATTTCAGTAATTATTTTGTTCATTTGATAAACTGCATTAACCCCTACACTAGGTTTTGAGGCATGGGCTGCTTTACCGAATGTTTCTACAACTATTTCAGCTCTTCCCTTTTGTCCAATTTTAAGATTAAGTGATGATGGTTCAGCGATAATCACTAAATCAGGAGTGATATCTTTTGTAATCTCTCCTGCCGCTATCCCTTCAAAAATTTCTTCAAAAACACCAGCAACAACATATATTTCACCAGGGAAATTTCTTTTATTGTCTTCTGCAAAGTAGGCAGCAGCACATATATATGATGCTACTTGTCCCTTCATATCAGAAGAACCCCGTCCATAAATTTTGCCATCTTTAATCTCGCCACCAAATGGATCCATTGTCCATTTAGTAGGATCAGAAACAGGGACTGTATCAAGATGTCCATCTATTAAAATTTTTGGACCAGGTAAATTTCCTTTGATGATACCAATGGTGTTACCCATTGTATCTACATAAAAATTATCATAACCTAATTTTTTAAAAGCTTTTTGTACAACTTTCATTACTTCGCCTTCTTGACCTGATAAAGATTTAACTTTTATCAAGTCTTGACATAAAGCAATAACTTCTTGTTCTCTTTGTGCTGTTAGCATAGTATGTTCCCCTACTATTTTAATTATTAATTGTTAATTTTTTGTGACATATCCATCATTAACAATTTTTTTGTACATATCAGGATCTGTATCACCCTCTGTGCTAAATAATAATACTTGAGAGTTTTTGTCTAATTGTAGTTCTTTTCTAAGTCCCGCATATTCTTCGTTTTTCATTATTTCGACTAATAAACCTAAAGTAACTGCTCCAGATTCTCCTGAAACAACTTTTTTATCTCCAGCAAGAGGTTTTGCTAAGGAACGCATTCCTTCGGCTGCAACCCAGTCAGGACAAGATACAAACATTGAAGAATATTTTTTGAGAATTTCCCAGCCAATAGTATTAGGCTCACCACAAGCTAAACCAGCCATGATAGTTTGCATTTCTCCACCGACAAATCTAGGCTTTCCGTCATTAGCAACAGCAGATTGATAAAGACAATCAGCAAGATTTGCTTCTACAATAGTAGTAATAGGGCAATTGTCTTTGTACTCCATCGCTACAACACCTTGTACTCCAGCAGCTAGAGAACCGACACCAGCTTGAACAAACATATGCGTTGGGCGTTGTACTCCTTCTGTTTTTAATTGATTAAGAGCTTCTAAAGCCATTGTTCCATAACCTTGCATAATCCAAGATGGGATTTCTTCATAACCTTCCCATGCCGTATCTTGAACAATAAGTCCGCCATTTTCTTCAGCATTTTTTGTTGCCAAACGTACCGCATCATCATAATTCAATTCTGTGATAGAAGCTTCTGCTCCTTCTTTTAGAATGTTATCTAAACGAATTTGAGAAGATCCTTTAGGCATATAAACTACAGATTTTTGATTCAAACGATTTGCTGTCCATGCAACGCCTCGTCCATGATTTCCATCTGTTGCTGTATAAAAGGTAATATCACCCAATTCTTTTTTAACTTCAGGAGAAATTAATTTTGAGTAAGGTAATTCAGAAATATCTTTATTGAGTTTAGTCGCAAGATACTTAGCCATGGCAAAAGATCCACCTAAAACTTTAAAAGCATTTAGTTCAAAACGATACGATTCGTCTTTGATAAATATTCCACCCAATCCCAATTCTTTAGCTAGATTAGACAAATTGACTAGAGGTGTTGGTTTGTATTCAGGAAAACTTTTATGGAATTCTTCTACCTTTAAGACTTCTTTATTTTCTAATAATTTTACCCATTCACAAGTTTTTTCTTGAGGCATGGTATTTTTTTTCCATTGTATGTGATTAATCATTTATAACTCCTATATTAGTGCGATTGCATCAATTTCTACCAAAACATCTTTTGGTAGTCTTGCAACTTCAACGGTAGCTCTAGCTGGAAATGGTTCTGAAAAATAAGCACCATAAACTTCATTAATTTGAGCGAAGTCATTCATGTTTTTAATAAAAATCCCACAACGAACAACTTTAGAAAAATCACTTCCAGCTGTTTCTAAAATAGCTTTTATATTTTCCATACTTTGTTTAGTTTGCTCTTTAACATCTTGAGACACTTCTCCTGTCACAGGATTTACAGGTAATTGACCTGATATGTAAATCATGCCATTTGCTACGATAGCTTGAGAATAAGGCCCTATTGCTTTAGGTGCGTTATCTGTATGTATTTGTTTTTTCATTTTTATCCTCCAAGAATAAATTAGTATATTATGTATTTTATTTTATATTATACATCTTTTTTTGATTTGTTCAACTTTTTTTATATAAAAACTTTGTTTTTGTTTAAATAACTATAGAATAACAACTTATCATTTTTTTTTATAATGTAAAGGAATATTTTACTACAATATCCGTCTTATTTTATTATAACTTTCAAAAAATATATTGAAGTATTTTATAGTAAGAGTGCATAAACCTTAGATTG
>CAMRBT010000039.1 GCA_947040475.1 uncultured Brevinema sp. | reverse complement strand
CTAATATAATGATGACATCTAAGCATTATGCAAATAGAAGTACTAAGGATATACAAGATAGAGTTTCTGTATTATGGGATGAGACTTAATATACTATACTTTGTCTATTGTATTAGCTAAAATTTCTGACATAGCTTTCTTATCTTTTTTAGATAAAGTTGATTCATAAGGATGAAAATGAACTTGTTTAGGATCTTCATAATCCAATTTAAGCCCTTTATAGAATGTTTTCTCTACTTTCACAGGATAACTATGCAAATCTAAAATTTTTGTATTATCTAAAATTGTCACATTAGAAGGTTTTATCATGATCCTAAATTCAGATTCAAATTTAAAATCTGTTTTTTTCTCAAAATATTCCCATTCTTTAGTATGTTCTGTGCGATGAATTTTTTTATAATCTAATGAACCTATATATAATTTATCACCAGTATTCAATTTTCTAATAAGAGATTTCAAAGCCTTTTCTAAATCAATTTCTATACGAACTTTTTTTGAACTTCCATATAATTTCCACCAAGCATAGCTATTTTCATGAACTTGTTCAAAACTCCAACAAGAAATAAAAATAGGATTATTTACCAAACTCCAGTTATTTTCCAAATTATCTTCAAAACAATAGGGGTGCATAAAAGTTATTTGATTGTATTGTATGTCTTTAATCAAATACTCAAAATCACAAATACGAGAAATAACAGAGTATTTGGGATCAAATCTATCCATGATTTTAGATATTAATTGATCTAATTCTTCTTCAGGAAATTTTATTAAATTTTCGTCATTTGTAGATATGCATAATAAATACTGATCTTGAGTTTTTTCAATAGACATAGGTAAAATAAAAGACTGTATTCTTTTTTCTATACTGTGTTTTAATTCGTATGGAATTTTATCTATCTTATTTAATTGCATATAATTTTCGTACGATAGAATATTCTCTTGTATTAACAGGTCTAATAATTTAACAAAGAAATTATTAGAATCAATAAAGCGAGAAACCTCATCATTATTTTGTACCCAATGATCCTTATATTCCATAAAAATTTGTACAAGCTTTTCCCAATTAATATTTATATTATTGGATCTATAGTATTTAATTTGTGTTATCAATATATCACAATTTCTAATATATGTTGTTGTTATTAATAATGAACATATATCATCAAACAATTCAATATGATCATCTATATAATAGATAAATTCTAAAATATTATCATTTAGAGTGTCTATTGTTTGTAAGGAAGATTCATAAGTATCAATTTTATTTTGTATATTTTTTATCTGTTCTTTAATATTACTAATATCTGTAAGATTAGATAATTTCTCCACTTCTTCTTGAATACTAAATTTTTGAGTATTAGAGTTATCATGAATTAATATTTCTTTTTTGTATACTTTTAATTTTAAGTTATAAAAAGACTTTTTATATTGTGGTTCTAATTGAAAATTTAACAATTTATAAAGAATAAATTGATATAGATCCTTTGGAATACTACTACTCTGATCTAGTATTTGTATAAATTCCATGCCTATTCTATCAAAATTTTGAATAATATATTCTTTTATTAAATAACTAAATATATCATTGGTACTTGATTTAATATATTCTAATACATATTTTAATACATACTCATCAATCTTATTACTATCTATATTTATTGTGTTATCCATATTTAACATGTTAAGTAATAATGATCTATTGTTTAAAATATCATTTTCCTGTAGAATACTAAATATTTTATCTAGGCACTCAGGTATTGTCATCTTAGAATATTTCATGATAACATCTATATTAATTATTTCAGAATTTATATCTATTGTCCAACCACCTAAATTATGATAGAATAGACTATCTCCACTAATGTAAAATCTCTGTTTTAATTTGCCATTGAAAAACACGGGGTTAAGTTTTAGAAGATCAATAATTTGTTCGTTAGATAATTTATACTCAAGATCAAAAGTATGTAGTAATAAATAAATAGTATATATATTAAATTCATTACTATTACTATCTATATAATTAATCAACTTTACTTTTTGGCTATCTGTAAATGATACATTAAAAGTTTTGGTTTCTGAATTACTATCAATTTGTTCTGTAATATAAATATATAAATACATTCCCCAGAATTTATCCCAATATATTTTTATATCATTATATATACTATCAATAGATTTATAGTTTTTCACATATGGAATGTATTGTAATAAAAAAGGATTTAAAACCCTGGCATCTTTCTCTTCTTCTAAGTTGTTAAACATAAGGTTTTTATATTGAGATGTACTATCCCATAATTTATCAAAATCAAAATCTGTTATATAAATTTGAAAATACTCAATCTCATCAAACATTTTCTCTTTATCAAAAAAATAACTAATGCATTCTGTTTTTGTTTGTTCTTCTAATCTGTCCCATTTTTTTCCAATCTGTAAATTTTGATTTCTTTGATTTATACTTAACTTTTGCTCTTCTGTTAAATAGTCCCAAAAAGGATCTATCTCATCATTAATTCGTATTATATAATATTTTTGAATATCTTGAGTACAGTTATTCCAATCTTCTTGACTTTTAATACATTCTTGAAATAATTTCAAACTATTTAACTGATGAAACAAATGATATATAAAAGTATTATTAGGCAGCTTAATAAAATACTTAAACCATTCTAATAGTGATTTATATATAAAATCAAAATCATAATAGGTATAGTTTAATTCAAGTAGAAATTCTGAATTAGGAATGTTTTTACTACTGTTATAGCTTGGTATTTGTTCCTTTGTTGTACGATAATAAAGGATGAAAATAAAAAACATATTTTTTTGTTTTTCTGTACACAAAGTTAGTAATTCTGTAATATCATTTTTTAGTTGATTCCATTGATATAAGCATAGTAAACTTGTTCCTACATGCTCTTTATCATAAGAATATAGTATATCATTATCAGATAATTCAGGAATACATTGGTGAAAAATATCTTTTATTAGAGTCTTATCATTAATATGAGTTATATTTAGACTTGAAAATTGTATTACTCTATCATGATTGTAATATAATTCAAAATATCGTATAACGAAATCTCTTAAATAAAGTATCTGTGATAGATCTTTAATTTTATCTTTACCATAATCAAAATAATAATCTAAAATATGTATAATTACTGATTTTTGTATAGAAGATCGCTTTGTAAACAAAACATCTCTGAATTGATCTAATTGTTCTTTATTTTTTGGAAGAATTTTCACTAAACAATAAAATACGCAACAAAACATCTGATCTATTCTATTTAAAGGTTTTTCATCTGTATCTTGTGCTGTCAATAGAAAGGTAGAATATTTTTCCATACCTTTATTCCATAATTTTTCAGAATCATTATCTATTGCTAATGTACATAAGAAATCATAAAAACAATAGACATCTTCATAAATCACTTGATCTTTTTGTAAATAAGCATTTAGTTTTTCACTTATAGTTTGTTTTATATGTGGCTTAATATCTTTAAATACAGAGCAATCATATAGATTTTTATCGTAACCATAATTGATAGAATACAATTCTGCGGCTTCTACTTTCTCTATGAGAAAATCAAAAAGAGCTTCTTGATCTTCAGAAGAAAATTCAGGCGTATTAGTGTAAATATCATGTAGCATATCATTTTGTGAAGTAAATTTCTCATTATAGATATACTGTTTTAGCTTATTAGTCATAAAGATCCTCTTTCAACACTCAATCTTTTTATTAGCCTTTGTACTCTTAATTATCATAGGGATACTACCTAAATAAGAGTCTTACATATGGTAAGAACTTCACAAACTATGTGTATTCTCACTACTTGAGCTAGCCACCTATCATTATTTTTTTCCGAAACAAAAAGCCTACACCGTATCAGGCTTTTTTGTAGGGATAAAATATTATACTACTATAAATACATCTAAGTTAGTTATAAGAAAAAACTACACTAACTATCTCTTTTTATACAAGATTATCTTTAATGTATACAATAGTAATGTATATAGGATAAAGCTCACTATTGCCTATATATTACAAATAAACATTCTTATTTCTTACTCAAGAGAAATTTTATATAATATTTATGGTGTAAATGTATTTAATTCTTCAGTAATAAGCAGTTGAGGTCTTGAGTGGTCAGTAGATTTTATATTATATTTTAAACGTTTGAGAAAATTTAAGCTTATTCGTTCTTGTATTTTTTCAATCTTATTATCTGTACTTTCATAGATTTTTTCTTCTTGTAAAAATCTAGTATCATATTTGGGCAAGCGAGATCCAATCTCTATTAATAACTGAAGGTATTCATAGTTAGACTCTGAGATATTATCTCTCATTGACGGAAGTACTTTTCTTAGTCTACTAATTACATCGGGTGTTTTTGTATTGTCAGAAGATACATTGATTTTACGAACTTCTTTTTTTAGAGTTTTCAAATTCTCCGTTGTTTCTATATATTTTTCATCTTTATCCATACATTTTAATAAAGAGAAGGCTTGCTCTAACTCATGTGTTCTTTCTTTTGTTTTGGAATTGTAAATACGAGATGTTATAATACTACCTACTCGTGATACTTCTACAATTCCCGTATGTTCTGAGTTTTTAGCTAGTTCCAGACGGGGTGGTAAAGCTTTAATCTTGGTATAAAGGTCTATGTCTTCAGTTAATTTATCATAGATTTCTTTATACTTAGTATCCCAGCTTTCTTCATCGCTATCAATTAATAAGGCTTCTGCACTTCTTAAAGAAAACACAGCTTCAATATCTTCTTCTTTTGTCAAAGTCTTAGTGTCTGAACCTAAAATAGCATTAATCAATGAGATTTTATATTTTGAAATAGTCCAGTTTGTCGCTTCTTTTTGAACTTCTAAACGAGGGATATAGTTGTGAATTTCAAGTTCTGAAAAGCTTTTCTTTCCTATACGATTGATACGCCCTATTCTTTGGATTACTCTTGTAGGATTATAGGGTATATCATAGTTTATTACTATACCTGCTTTATGTAAATTAACCCCTTCAGATAAGGTATCCGTTGCAATAAGAATATCAAAGTCGTTTTGTGATTCCTTAGATGGTATAGAAGCATCAAAGTTTACTATTATTCTCTGTTTTTTTTCTTGACCATCTGAGGCAACAAAAGAAATAGATTTCAATGGTACTTGTTCTGTCTTTTGTGAAAATTTTTGTTGTAAGTAGTTTACAGTATCTGCAAACTCACTAAAAATGATTATTTTTTTTGTAGGATCTTTCTCAAGCATTTCTTGTACTTGCTTATAAATATAATCAAATTTAGGATCTTCTGTGTTTTTCTCCCATTTTTTTTGTATATCACTTAATACTTTGAGATCATTTTTAAATTCATCAAAAAAAGATGGTGATAATTTACTTTTAACAGACTTAATGATCACTAATCCTTTTTCTTTATATTTAGAAAGCTCCGTCTTATCAAAAACTCTACCCTCTTCTTCATCAACAAACTCGTGATTAAATAAATCACTATCCGTCAAGACCTCATCTATATTTAATGATCCTTTTTTGTATATAGGTAAGTAATCATATTCTAACCAAGATAGGATGTTGTTATAACTGTTAATGATGTTATTAATAGAACATTTGAAGGCATGGACAGAACTTTCAAAACGTCTCACAAGTAATCTACGCATAAATTTAGACATATTTTGAGAAGAATCTTGAATAAATTGTAAAGTGCGAGTAGTATCTTCTCCATCAATTTCTTGTAATACTTTTTCCGCTTTATCTGGTAATAAATATGCTAAAGCCTTGTACCGTACTCCAAGAAAATGCTTATTATTTTTATCTATTTCTTGATCGTTTTGAGGACTGATTTTTTCTAATGTTTCTGCATAGAGAATAGCAAGATCCCCTTTAAGTTTATACTCATGTGTTTCTGGATCTCTAACCTTGTTTAACTCTATTTTTTGACGTTCTAAATCCTTACGATAAAGCGTTTGTCCTATAAGATCTTTTCGTGTCCGACGAATAAGCACAGGGTGTATAAGTTCTAATATTTGTTTTGATAGACTATGTAGTTTATCTTTATCCATAGGCTCGGATTTGCGAAGTTCTTTTTCTTTTTTGAGTATGTCCGTAACTATACGATTTATGTTTTCATAATTGCAAATAGATGCTTTTGTGAAATCTTGAAATAACTCCAGGAGAGTGAAAATATCAGCACTGGTATTATTAATAGGGGTAGCAGAAAGTAACATGACTTTTTGTCCCCAACATATTTTATAGAGATCAGAATAAAGTTTTGTCTCTTTGTTTCTGAATCGATGTACTTCATCAACGATAATAAGATATTTTCTATTGACATTGTTATCTGTGAGTGTGAGAAAATCATCAAGCTTACCAGCACTGCAAATTTCACAGTTAATATTAAAGTCTCTTGCATAGTTTTTCCATGAGTCTTTCAAGTTAGGAGGGGCAATAATAAGCACCTTGTCAATATCACCATAAAGTTCTAGGTTTTTGGCTACACAAGCTGCAATAATACTCTTCCCTAAACCCACGACATCAGCAATAATAACCCCATTATGAGAACGAATTTTAGATATCGCATCTTTGACGGCATCAATTTGGTAAGCAAGATCTAGATATTTATTTTTACGAGAATTACTAGAAGGCATAATCGCTAGCTCTTTAGCATCATCAGGGGTAGCGTATTCAAAATATTCGCAAAGTACCTTATGAAACACTTCGTAAGGTGTAGGTTCTGTAAGAAGTCCTACTTTTTGTATAAAGGTTTGTAGTTCTTTTTTGTCGAGAATTTTGATAGATGTATCCCATAGATCTTCAAAAACTTGCTTTGCTTTGTCAAAAGCTTCTGTATCTTCCAGGACAACATTAAATTCTGTTTGTCCTCCCAAGCCTGAGTAGGTAAGATTACTAGAGCCTGTAATCACAATTCCTTTATGAAAGCTGTCTTGAGTGTGATCATCACACATTTGAAAAATATAGATTTTGGCATGAGCAGGGTCTTTAGTTTGTCGAATTTCTAGGGTATTATTTTGTATTTTTTCTATAAAGAGTTTGAGAAGATCTTTATCATCGAATTCCTCTTGATTGAGCATAGTTTGTAATTCTATTTGAGAAAGCTTGCGTTGTTCGGATACACTGATATTTGGAGGCTTTGCATAATAATGATATTCTTTTGTCATTTGGGCATCTATATGCATTCCTACAAGGATACGCACAGGCTTTTCAAAGAACTCTCGTCTCCGTTTAGGCTCATCCATGATAGATTTAAGCCCAGAGAAATAGACATATCCTACGAGGATATCTATCTGCGTTGCACTGGGGATTTGGCTCATGGCTTCTTTTAGGGTATCATCTCTATTAGTTATATATTTAGGCATTATTTGTATTCTCCACGATCGCTCTTTCTAATCACTAATTCTAAATTTAATTTCATAATTTTTAATAAATTCTGTTTCTTCGGTAGTAAGACCATAGAGAGGACAAATAAGATCATCGATTTGATCGATAAGATGTTTTGAACTACTAATTTTATATTCTTTGAATTTAGTAATGTGAGCATATTTTTCTGTTTGTCTTATAGAACAATTTTTTTCTATATCTTTTAAGTATGTAGAATACAAAGACTCTATTTGTTTTAGTATTTTATTATCTAATTTGTCTTTATGAAGGATAGGAAAAGGATATAAGATGTCTTTAGTAAGATTTAGATTATCTGAATAAATTTGATACCACCAAAAAAACAAACTAGTACTTAAAGTTGCACCTAACATATATTGTAATGTTTTTTCTACTGTTATACTTTTTTCTGCAGAAGAATTTGTAGTATAAGGGGTAATGATTTTGAAATATCGTCCTCCAGCACCTCTATAATAGACAGGAGATCCTCCTGTTTTTTCCACATTAGCAAGAGTATGCGGATATTTTTTTAGTGTTGTTAAAATAGATTTTTCTATAGCTTTACTAATTTTTGGATAACGTCCTTCTAAACCTAAGCCTTTGATATCAATGAATTCTAAATTATCAACTATTTGTTGAACAGGGGTATTATTAGATTTTCTATACATTTGTGTGCAGAGGACTTGCTCGTTAGGAGTCATTGTTTTGCTAAAACTAATAATAGATACATTAACGACTGCATTTTGAAAAATTGGTTGTGGGTTTACAGCGTAAGATGATATTTTGATTGTTTTACAATTTTTTTCTAATAAACGGTGAATACCAGAGGCTGACTGGGCTGAAATTACAGAAATAGGTACGATATAACAACAAACTCCGTTTTTTTCTAAGAGATTATGAGCCTTTTCTATAAATAGATTGTAGGTGTTCATCATTCCTGTCTGAATCACAATATTACTTTCTTTGATTGTCTTAGTAGTTTGATATATTTTTTTAAATAATTCTTTATCTTGTTTAGATAATTTTGCTCCATACGGTGGATTTCCTATTACAATATCAAAATTTCTATCCTTATCAATACCGAATTGTATATGAGGTTCAAAGAATCCTGCTGATTTATTCTCAAAGGGACTCCATGATAACAGTCTTTCCTTTACATCTTTAAATAAGTCTGATTGCTCTACTAATTTTCTCCATCCTTCAAATCGTTGTTTATATTGTAATTTTGTAGCTTTATCATGAGCAGAAAAATAATGTTTACTAATTTCTTCTACTATTAAAACTAATTGATCAAATATATCAACCCCAATAGTTTCATTAGTATCCCTAACAGGTTTTAGACTATTAGCCGTGATAAATTGGAATTGTAAATTAGGTAATGCCTCTATACCTCTATTATCCTGAGTGTCATCGATTTTTTCTTCCACGATAAGAGATAAAAAAGCTCTCAGTCTACTAATCTCTGTAGCACTCTCTTGTATATCCACCCCATAGATACAATCTTTTAGTATCTTCATCTTATACGCATAATCAAATTGCTCGTTTTTAGCATATTCTTCGAATTTTCTTCGGGCATACTCATCAGGGATAGAATTAAGTAAGGTTTTTTTATAATATTTATGCTCGGGATCTATTCTCTCTATTAATATAAAAATACGCTGTAAAATTCCCATAGGAAAAGCACCAGAACCACAAGCGGGATCGAGGATCTTGATCTTATGGATGGCGTTTAATATCTCTTCTGTTTTTTTAGATAGTTCGGGATTAGAAGAGACTTCTTCTATGGAATTAAACATAAAATCTAATAGCTCATCATCTAACTTAAGATTGTTTTTGAAATATTGTTTTAGACTTTCTACCACCATATAATCTACTATCTCTCTAGGTGTATAAAAAGAACCTGTGGATTTTCGGGCAGAGTCTCCTGTGTTTTCGTCTATTTCAGCAAGTAGGTTTTCGAAGACACGCCCTAACATTTCGGGATCTATGGACATTTCTATATTGCTGGGGGTACTCTCATCTACGGTGAAGTTATATAATTCAAAAGTCTCGAATAGATTTTTGATAATCTCGTCATCGATAAGTATTTTACCTTTATGATCGTCGTCTTGAGGGGTAAAGAGTCCACCATTGAGAAAGGGAATCTCTTTTTCGTGGTCTAGTAATTTTGTTCTCGTTCCATAAGCTTGATTGAGAACATCAAAGAATAAAGACTCAAGAGTAGAGCGATAATATTTATTTTTTACTTCAGAAGATTTTAACAAATTTCTAGGGATGAGTTCTTTCTCTCGTAAAAACCAACAAAATAACATTCTTCCTAAAAATCGTAAAGCAAATTGTTTGGCATCTTGAGAATTAAGAGTAGATGACACACTAGCTATAATATTATCGAAGTGTTCTTGAATAGCCTTATAAAATTCTTTATTGACAGGTTCTACACTAAAAGCCTCTTCTATACTAGGTATAGAACGAAAAGCATTTGCTTTTAATTGTTGATTAGGTGTATGAGTGGGTAAGCCCTCTCCTAATACAAAAGTATAACGACGGGGATTGCTTCTGATAGTTTCGTATTTACCTGTAGTTTGGTTATAATCTCTATCTATTTTGACATAAGAGAATCTGTATTGTCCTTGATAGCTTTCATCAGAATATTCGATAAAAGCTAAGGCAGAAGTATAATCAAAATTATTTGGTATAATATGTTGTATGAATTGGCTTATCTTAACTCTAGTATTCATTTTTGTTTGAGTTAGCTTGAGATAAAAAACGGGAATATCACCCTCAGAAACCTCAAGAGTTCCTGCTTGATATACCTCTTCTACAAAGGGATAGCTTTTCTCATTGTAATTAATATCGCCACGAGATAAAGTGAGATCTTCAAGATACTGACTCCATTCTATTAAATCTAGCTTTTTATTAAATATCATATATAACTCTCTTATTTTATTGAATGATTGTTTGTATTATCATACTATGATTTCAAAATAATTACAATAATAACAAAGCTATTTATTACTAGGATCTTGACAGTTTTATATTGATCTGCTATACTGTCT
>CAMRBT010000038.1 GCA_947040475.1 uncultured Brevinema sp. | reverse complement strand
ATTATATTTTAGAGCCTATTTATGCTAATGCTATAGAAGAGCCTCAAATTCAATATATTTCACCTGAAGTAGCTCGCTTAGAAAATCAAGTAGCAAAATTTGCTGAGAGATCAGCTGGTGTCGCAGGACAATATGGTTTTTCTGATAACAAAGGATTTGTTGTTCGTATTGCTCAATTAAAAGATCTGTCTGTGGCTAATATTATTCTTAGAGATATTAACGAACTCAACTTAAATGTATCTGTTGGAATCTACTATAAAGAAGAACTTTATTTTGTGGAGATCAGAGCTATTAAAGACAAAAAAGAAGCAGAGAAGATATCAGAAGAATTGTATAAAAACGGATACACAGATGTGCAGATGTTTGAACAATATGAAGTCGTTGAATATCAAGAGGATTAAAAACAAGTTATTTTCAAAAAAGCCCCAATATTTATTGGGGCTTTTTTATTTTTTTAGATAATTTTTAATAGACAAATTTTTATAAACAAGATATACTATAAGAGCACTAAAGTGATGAGGTTGGCATGTCTAAAAAAACACCTATGGAACTGCAATATGATTCAATTAAACAAAATCATAAAGATAAAATCCTTTTATTTCGTTTAGGAGATTTTTATGAAGTATTTAACGAAGACGCTTTAGAAACAGCTAAAATTCTTAATATTGCCCTCACTAAAAGAAGTGATAGACCCATGTGTGGTTTTCCTTATCATGCTTTGGAACAATATGCCTACAAACTAGTAGAAGCTGGTTGTAAAGTAGCGATTTGTGAACAAGTAGAAGATGTCTCTCAGGCAAAAGGTATTGTAAAAAGAGACGTTGTATCTATATTAACAAAGGGTACTTGGTCTGAAAATCCTTTGCTCGATAGATCTGTAAATTCATTTTTAGCAATTGCTGTCTATACAGATCAAGAGTTATCTATTATTTTTGCTGATATTTCTACAGGGGATATTATTATCCGTTCCTCCCAAGAATCCAATCCTGTAGCTTTTTTATCCGATGAGCTTATGCGTTATACACCAGTAGAAACACTTTGTATGTATGAATTTTTCTACGATTTTTCTATACAGGAAGAGCTAAAAACATATCAAGAAACACTAAGAGTATTGGTAAAAGATTATTTCCTAGAAAATAATTTATTTAAATGCTATTTAGAAGCTAATAATATCAATGCTAAGGATTTTTCATCTTCTCAATTGTTAGGATTGAAGGGGCTCTTTACATATTTAGAAGAAAATCATTTTTCGGAAGATAGTATAAAACATTTACAGACTCCTATGCAGTTTGAAAAAATGGATACCATGTTTATGAATGAAGATACACTTAGACATTTGGAGCTTGTTCATAATGCTAAAGATTTTTCAACAAAGGGAACATTGTTTGCTATCCTAAACAAAACAAAAACAATGCCTGCAGCTCGAAAATTAAGACGATTGTTAGTAGCTCCTTCTGCTCAATTGGCAGATATTTTGAGGCAACAAGCTCGTACAGAATATTTTATGAATCTTTCTGGCGGTTGTGAATCTATTCAAGATGTCCTAAAAGGAATGAGTGATTTAGAACGATTGACGGCTCGATTAATAACAGGTAAAATTTTACCAAGAGAATGTTTAGCACTGGTTGATACCGTAGAAAGATCAGAAAAAATAAAAAACTTTCTCAAATCAGCTTTGCCTTTTAGTGATTATATGGCTACCTTAACGCCTTTGGAAGATCTTTGTGCTATGATTTATTCCATGATTAATCCTGAATGTTCTAATGCAATAAATGGTAATGTCGTACGATTGGGCATTAATACAGAATTGGATTCTTATAAAGATATTCTTGAAAATGGCAAAAAATATCTAATTCAATTACAAGCAGAAGAAAGAATTAATACAGGAATTAGCACCCTAAAAATTGCTTTTAATAAGATTTTTGGTTATTATATAGAGATCTCTAAAGTCGCTTCTAAAAATGCTCCTGAACATTACACACGTAAGCAAAGTCTTGTGAATGCAGAGCGTTTTTCTATTCCTATATTAGATGAATTTGAAAAAAAAATATCTAAAGCGGAAGAGTCTATATTTCGCCTAGAAAGAGAGATCTATGAACAATTTGTACTGGATCTACAAGCTTATTATTCCAAACTAATACCTCTAAGTGAATTTATCACAGAAGTAGATCTGAGAAGTTCTTTAGCTATTGTTGCAAAAAATAATAGATATAAAAAACCCATATTAAATGATAAATTCGATTGGGATATAAAAGAGGGAAGACACCCTGTCATCGAAAAATTATTAATAAAAGAAATATTTGTATCTAATGACACTAATATCAATAAAAATTCTAGGATTTCTATTGTTACAGGCCCTAATATGGCAGGCAAGTCTACCTACCTAAGGCAGAATGCACTTTTTGCAGTAATGGCTCAAATTGGCAGTTATTTGCCTGTTGATTCGGCAACGATGGGAGTGGTAGATCAAATATTTACCAGAATAGGGGCTTCCGATGATTTGGGTGCTGGTCGTTCTACTTTTTTTGTAGAAATGCAAGAGGCCGCTATGATTATCGATAAAATATCTCCCAAAAGTTTGGTGATTATGGATGAGCTTGGGAGAGGGACTTCAACTTTGGATGGTTTATCTTTAGCTTGGGCTATCTTAGAACATTTAATACTACACCCGAGTAAGCAAGGTAAAGTGTTATTTTCTACCCATTATCATGAATTGACAGAGATTGCACGCTTTAATGGTGTGAAAAATTTGTGTATGGCGATTAAAGAAAATAAAGGTAAGCCTGTTTTTTTAAGGAAAGTGATAGAAGGTAAAGCTTCTAAAAGTTATGGAATACATGTTGCCGAAATGGCGGGAATTGATTCTGGTGTGATTCAACGATCTACGGATATTTTATCACAACTAGAAAAAGGAACTTTTTTCACTACAAAACAAGTCCAAATAGAAAGTGGAAATTTATTTAACAAAGAAGATATACATAGTTTTCAAAAGGATAAACTTTTTGAATTTGTTTCTGATATAGATCCAAATTCACTAACCCCTTTAGATGCTTTAAGAATTATTTATGAATTAAAATTAATAGAAAGGTTTAACAATGAAGAGTAAAGTACACAGATCACATATGATTTTTCACGCCTTAGTAATAGGATGTAACCACCTTAATGTGAAAAAATTAGAAGAAATAGCACAATATTATAACTATCATTTATCTTTTTCTTCCTTAGTTAATTCTCTTTCGACGATGAAGTTTTTTCCTATTTTTTTAATTTCACAACGCTATAATAATTATGAACAGATTATAAAAAATATTAAATTAGAATTTCCTAATACCTTATGCGTCATATTGGTAGAAGATCTTACTGCTATGGACGAAGTTATGGCAACAAAAGAATTGTTTTTTATATTGAATGCTACAAATAGTGAGATGTCCGAATATTTTTTTCATCAATTATGGCATTGGCTCTCTATACTAGGATCTAAAAAATATAGTTTGGAAAATAATAATACACGCACTAATATTGCTGGTGGAACTTTGTCTCTAATAGAAGAGACCTATTGTAAATACGATAAAACATATACACTTACCAGAAAACAATTAGCAATTTTAAAAGTATTATTAGAATATAGAGGCGAAAATGTTTCACGGACTATTTTATTAGATAGAATATGGACAGCAGAAGATAAAGTGGTTACGGATAGAGTGATTGATACTAATATTGTAGCATTAAGAAAAATGTTTGAAGATGATGGACGAAACCCCAAATATTTACAAACTATTTTTGGTCAAGGGTATCGCTTGATGTTGGATTAAAATATTCATTTAATGCTTGATTAAGTCTTCTAAAATCATGTTTGGTATGATAGGGTGAAAAATATAATATATTTTCTTGTATATAAATACCACGCTTCAAAAAAAACTGAGTATCTAAAGCCTTATGACTTTTAGCAAATCCTTGATAGCAATCAAATTGAGAATGTGAGAATTGTATTGTACTTAATAAAGACAGAGAGGAAAATAATTTAGCTCCTTCAAGATATAAGATGCCATCATCAAAAGATGATGGAGCGTAGTCAATAGGTACATTACTAGCCAAAACACCTATAGCTTTTCCACCAAAAGGTGAGCTAGTGATAAAGTGGAGATATTCCGATTCAAAGGATATCTCTTTTTTGATGCCCTGAGTACGAAATAAAAAACGACTATGAATTTTTATAATAGGTACAGAACAATTATTTATTTTGCTTACTGCTAAGTCATCATTAAATTCTTCTATTAATAGCAAATCAATATCTGTAATTTCTTGAGAAGGATTTATTTTTTTTAAAGAAACAATATTAGATAAGGGTAGTAGCTGAAGATATAGATCTTGAGTAGTGTAGCCAATACATATTTTAGTTTTAGTGATATTGAGAGAGTTGACAACAGCAAGAATCATTTCTATAAACGAGGCATGAAATCCTATATGACTAAAATTAGTAATTTTTTTCCAATGTTTTTGAGCTTTGTAGGCAAATTTATGATAAAATCCACAAGCACTTAATCCAGAAGATAAAACATTTTTAATAAATTTACTTAGTCTTTTTGGAGAATGTTCTAAGATTGCACCTTTATTTAAATCAAAATCAGTATATTTATTTTCATCAATATCGTAGAGATAAACGCCCTTAGCTTTTTTTAATATAAAAGCTTTAGCTTTAGAAGGCAGTTGCTCCAGATGGCTGAGGGATTGCTTGAGAGAAAAATCCTCAGGATTTGGGAAGTGAGACATGAATTCCTCTTATTAATATATTTATTAAAAAGCCCCCTCAAATAAGGGGGCTTTTTGAATTTATTTTGCATATTCTGTAACACGCATTTCTCGAATGAGCGTTACTTTTATTTGTCCAGGATACTGCATGGTATCTTCGATTTTTTTAGCAATATCTCTTGCGATGATATAAGCTTGTTCATCAGTAACTTTTTCAGGAGTTACAAAGACACGAACTTCACGTCCTGCTTGAATTGCAAATGCTTTTTCTACCCCTTCACAAGAAAGTGATAGTTCTTCAAGCTGTTGTAAACGTTTGATATAATCATCAAATGATTCTCTTCTTGCTCCAGGTCGTGCTGCTGATAAAGCATCACAAAGCATTACGATAGAACCTTCAATA
This sequence comes from uncultured Brevinema sp., assembly GCA_947040475.1. Classification (GTDB taxonomy): domain Bacteria; phylum Spirochaetota; class Brevinematia; order Brevinematales; family Brevinemataceae; genus Brevinema_A. Next base: position 5,340 of record CAMRBT010000038.1, on the reverse strand, counting down.
TATTTACATTCTTCTTCACCGTGGTGACAAGCAATTGCGTTGACAATTCTATCACTTAGTCCAAACTTACGAGCTACTTCAGCTCCTAAGATGGCGTGACCACCTTCACCAGTGGATTTGATTGTTTTACCAATATCATGTAATAAACATGCTATTTTTGCGGATTCAATATCAATATTTAGTTCACCAGCGATCATACCGCCGATGTTTGCTACTTCTATAGAATGTTTATAAACATTTTGTCCATAACTTGTTCTATATTTTAGTCTACCAATATAAGGATAAAGTCCTCTTGGTAGGTTTAATTTTAGTTCTTGACAAGCTTGTTTACCAGCTTCTACAATTTCTAAATTAATATCATTTTGTATTTTATTTACTACTTCTTCTATTCTTGTTGGGTGGATACGTCCATCTTGAACAAGTTTATCTAAAGCAATACGAGCGATTTCTCTTCTATATGGGTCAAAAGAAGAAATAACAACAATATCAGGAGTGTCATCAATGATTAAGTCTACACCTGTAATTGATTCGAATGATCTGATATTTCTACCTTCACGACCTATGATGCGACCTTTCATGTCGTCACTTGGAAGATTTACTGTTGTGATAAACTTTTCGGTGGCAATTTCAACAGCATTTCTTTCTAAGCTTGTTACTAAAATAGCTTTTGCTTTTTGGTCTGCTTCTTCTCTAGCTTCTTCTTCAATTTTTTGAATAAGAGGCACTGCTTCTTGTCTTGCTTCGTCTACGATTTTGCTAATAATTTGTTGCTTTGCTTCATGGGCAGATAACTCAGCAACTTTTTCTAGAGCACGTAGATGTTCTTGTTTTGCATCTAATAAATCTTTTTGAAGATTTTTACTTTCTTCTTCTTTTTCAGTAAGAGATTTTTCTCTTTTTTCGATGGTATCGAATTTTTTCTCTAAGGTATCTTCTTTTTGTACTAATCTACGTTGCATTTGTTGAATTTCATTATTCCGTTCACGTGATTCTTTATCAAACTGCTTTCGTTCTTCAAAAACTTTATCTTTTGCTTCTAAGATAATTTCTCTTTTACGAGATTCAGCATTTTTTTCTGTATCTTCAAGCAATCTTTTAGTGCGTTGTTCTACAGATTTGCTTGAAAGTTGAGCGATAATTAATCGAATGAGATAACCGGATAAAATTCCTATTAGTAATGCAACAATAATCATTAGTATTGAAGATCCTGTCGTTAATTGGTTCATAAGTTCTCCATAATTTGACAGTTATTGTGATATTCAACAATGTATTTTCTTTAGATTTGGCTGATAAAAACACAATGCCCATAGTATTTTTATCAACGAACATAAGTAATATATGTTATCATATTATATAACGAATATTGCTCTTTTGTCAATACATTTTGTATCTTATTTTTAGTCATTCTTGCCATTTACTCTCATAAAGGACTCTTGTGAATTATATTTATTTTCTCTTGATTTTTTACTCATTTTCTGTAATAATGTAACGTATTTATTTTAGGAGACCTTATGCGTTATTTATCGATCTATGGAGCTGAAGGATTTAGAACTTTTCTAGGTGTTCTAAATGGAAAACTGGCTTATACGCCTGATAAAATCCCTACTATTGATCCTGAAATTGTTATGGAGAGAGACTATGCTCTTCGTTTGCAAGAAGTTGTAGGCCCTTATGCCGATCAACATCCAAAATTAAAAGATGTATTGCCTGTTATTTCTAAAAATATTGGAACTCTGCATAGTATTACTGACAAATGTTCTGTATGGCGTCCCACAAATCACCTTTCCTTATTATCAGAATTATTACTTGCTGGATTGTTTGAGACATTTCTCCCTGAAGAAATGAGCAAAAATTTATATTTTTTAGCTAATGGAGAAGATACAGGAAGTGCTTTTCAACAAGCTTTTTCTTTAGAAAATAAGAATATTCTTGTTCCTTTAGGCAATAGCTATGGCACTCCTTTAGAAACATCAAATACGAATATTTTTTCTATAGATATGACAGATGGAATGCTAAAAGAAACTCTATTAAAACAACAAACACTCTATTGCGATCATAAAAATATTTTTCGTATCGTGGGTCATATGGCGACAATGATAGAAGCATTACATGCAACAGAAGAAAAACGACAACGCTTTTATAATGATATCGTTAGTCTAGTGATTCCAGCGGACAATATGGAATATGTATTAGCAGCTTATTATTTGTTGAAATCCAAATTTCCTATTAAAAATATTTATGCGATTTCTACAGAACATAGAATGGTTCATAATTTTATTGATAAAGGGGAATTTAAAATTAATGATCATGCGGCTTATGAAAGTTTAGAAATTTCTTTAGATAGAATGTTATTCGAAGCATCTCGAGGATCTGCTGATAAAGTAGTATTCTGGAAAAAAGAATTAGCACAAAATGGATCTTTTAAAGTAGATTCCAAAACCTTACAATCTATTCAATCAAAATTTAAATCACAATTTGCGACAAAACTCCACTGTGATTCTGTACGAGAAGAATTTAAGCAAAAAACCGATATTCAAGAAAGTAAATTTTCTTTAATGGGGTACAAATTATCTCAAGAATTGTCGGAGCATGTGTTGATTTTTGATGCGGTAGATCCTTCATTACCTACACAAAATCCAAACTTAAAACCACTGAAAAAATCAGATATTGTATAAATATTATAATCAAAAAAAACACTCTCTACAAATTGAGAGTGTTTTTTTGTTGATGATTTTTTATGATTAATTAGTAAGATTTTTTATATATGCACTAGCTTGTTCTAAGGGCTTATGGAAAGTCTCTTGAATAGATTTTGCCGAGATCCATTCTTTAGGCTCTACGAACATACCTTGAACAAATATAGATAAATGTAAGTGATCTCCTGTGGATTGACCTGTTGTGCCACTAATAGATATTTGTGTACCTGCTTTGACTTTTTGCCCTTCTTTGACCAGTATTTCTGAATTATGAGCATAGAGAGAATAGGTATTTAATCCATGGTCAATAATAACAGCTTTTCCATTGCCACCATACCAATCAGCATAAATAATAGTACCATCTAATAAGGCATAAAGCGGAGTGTTTTTATAAGAAGCGTAATCGAGTCCTCTATGCACAGAAGTACGGACTTGCTTTTTTTTGTAATAATATTTACGTTGATCTCCATAAGTACCAGTAAATACAGCATTACTCATAGGAAGAGAGGGTTCCGAAAACACAATAGGGGCTTTGATGATATGTTTAGCATTTTCTTTAAAGGTAGTTCTTGTGATTTTCCAACGCTCAAAAGTGCGTTGTGGAGTAGTAAGAGCTTTGTTGATTGCGTTAATATCACCTTCAAGAGCTTTTGCGGCTTCTTTGGATAAAGCCAATTCTTTTGCTTTTTGCTGAGCATAATCATTTGGTAAGGTAATCGTACTCTGTCTGTATTTTCTAATAATGGGCTTAACTTTGGATAGGATTAATGTGTTGGTATTTCCAGCGTTATCCATTGCTAGTACATATTGATTGGTCCATTTGGTTGAATGATCTGTATACCAAGAAAATAAAATAGTATAAAAACCATCTTTTTGAAATGTTTGAGGATAAAAAGGGATTTTATTTTCATCAAAGAATGCTAGAGTTGTGAGATCCTTATATTTTTCACTTTCTACCACTACTAGTCCTGCCCCACCATGTTCTACAGAATCAGATACAGAAACTAAAGATAGTTTTGGAAGAGAAGTTTTTTTTGTGATTTTAGCTTTAGAAGTTTTTAAAGGCCATGATTTTTTAGTATTTACAATTTGAAGATTAAATTCATCAACAGAATCTAAAACAGAAGTATCAGAAAGATAAAAAATATAATGATCTTGATTTTCGAAATCTTTAGCGAGCTCTTTTGTTAGGGAGATTTCTGTGTTATCAGCAAGAACAATCGCTAATTCGTAAGGCTCTCCAGTTTTGAGATCTAGGGCAAGCGGAGTAGTTCCATTCCAACTGGATATTTTCATTCTACCCCAATCACTAACGGTTAAAGGAAGGTAAATACTAAAAGATAAACTGGGTAAGAATATCATAATAAGTATAATAAGGCGATAAAAATTCATAACTGGAGATCCTTAATAAAAATTAATTAGGCATGTATATATTAATAAGGCTATAACTAACTGAATAGTTATAGCCTTATTTTTTTTTAATATTAATAATAATAAAAACTTGGAGTATTATTATTTTTGTGAATCTGTTTTTGTTCCAAAAACTGTTGAAAGTCCATTTTCCCAATTAATATTTTGTACTTGGAAAGTGTTTACTGCCCATGCATACTCTGTATCTTTTTCGGTAAGAAGACGGATGCCATCGCCAGTAGGAGCTTTATGAGCTACACTTAGAATTTGATCCTCTGTACTGATAAATCCGTGGTAAGTATAGACTTTTTTTCTACTGTTTGGGACAGGTTCTGCTGATACATAGACAGCTTGTGATTCGTTGAGAGTTTGATGTAAGAAAAATTCTGTTTCTCCCAATTTGAAAAATCCAGATCCGTCAATAGTAAATGTTTTGTCATCAATCATTTTGTAAGTGCCTTGCACATTTTTAAGAAATGAGTTTTTGTAAGGATCTGTTTGTTGAAGAGTTTCAGTATTACGTTGAAAAACCATTTTTTCTACGGCTTTATCTACGGTCTTACAAGAACTTAGTAAAATGACTACAGCTATAAGGAGTAGTGGGTTAGTGTATTTTTTGGACATGATAATCCTCCATCTAAATACTATTTTTATTTCTATTTTTATTGTTTTATAATGCTAGTATATTTTATAATTTAGGCACTTTATTGAAAATAAAATATATGCACAAAAATCTTTAAAATACAAGAATATATACTATTATACTGCTTTTTACTTTAATAATCAAGAGCTATACTTATTTTATTTTAATTTAATAAACATTAAGAGCTAATTACTGGTTTAAGAATATAATACACGATGCTTTCATAGAAAATAAATTGTTTTATTTTATTAATTGTTTTAATAGGTCGGATATATTAGAGTCATATCTGAAATAAAATATTTTTTTTATTGATTTTTTTTTTATGATATGTTATACTCATACTATAAAAATGGGTGATTAGCTCAGTTGGTTAGAGCACCTGCTCGACATGCAGGGGGTCAATGGTTCGAATCCGTTATTACCCAATAAAAATAAGAGAACTATATAGTTCTCTTGTTTTTTTATACTCTAATAATACTATATAGTGATAGAAGGTGATAGCATGAATAATAAAGATCAATATTTTATGGAACATGCTTTGGTGACGGCAAAGGCATCAAAATGTACTTATTTTCAAGTAGGAGCTGTCAT
>CAMRBT010000037.1 GCA_947040475.1 uncultured Brevinema sp. | reverse complement strand
GTTTTAAAAATCGTCTTATAGCTCCATCATTCCAATCACTAGTATAATAAAACATGTGTAATTCTACGAGTAGTACACATTTGTTGATTTCTTCATTAGAAAATTTTAATCGTTTCATCAGATTTTTTGCCATTTTAGCACCGATGATTTCATGATTGTAAAACACATTTCCATTACCGATTTTTAAAGCGAATTTTTTAGCACGAGGTTTTCCAATATCATGTAATAAAGCCGCTAATCGTCCCATCATATCATCCATACTCATGGAATTACAGGTTTCTACATTGTGTTTGTACACATCGTATTTATGGAATTCATTTTGGTCTATGCCATAACCTTCTTCTAATTCAGGAAGTATTATTGGTAATAAGGTGAGATCATGTAATAAATCAAATCCTATAGAAGGTTTTTTGCTGGTTAACATTTTCATAATTTCATCACGAATGCGTTCTTGAGAAACATCTTTGATATTTGGTGTTAATTCTTTGATAGCTTTTAAGGTAGGGGCATCGATATGATATTCTAACTTTGATGCAAAACGACAAGCTCTGAGCATTCTTAGAGCATCTTCACTAAAACGTTGTATAGGATCGCCAACAGTTCTGATTATTTTTTTTCGTATATCTTCTTGTCCATTAAAAGGGTCTATGATTTCTCTTGTAAGTGGATCTACGGCTATGGCATTAATAGTAAAATCTCTGCGAGAAAGATCTTCTTCAAGAGAATTGGTAAAAGAAACTTGATCTGGGTGTCTATTATCGGAATAACTACCATCTATTCTATAACTAGTTATCTCATAATGTTTTTTATCAATCACTAAGGTCAATGTGCCATGAGCTAAGCCTGTAGGGATTAAAAGATAATTTTTATCCTGTTGGAAGATTTTTTGTATTTGTTCAGGAGTTGCAGAGGTAGCTAAATCAAAGTCAGAAACTTGCTCGCCTCTTAAAGAATCCCGAATAGCCCCACCGACTAATCTTAATTCATAATTATGAGATGAAAGAATATTAGATATATTGATAATATCCTCAGGAATATGATGATCAAATAGTTTCTGCACACATCTCTCCAATGTAATTTATGTTAGTATATATTTTTTTTATAAAAAAATCAAGAAGTTTTGCACATTATCTTTATTATCTTTGAATAATTCTTTATATTAAAAGGCAATAACACTTTAAAATAAATAAAATATATGTTATACTTTGTTTTACAAATCATTTTATAGTATGTTATACAAGAATATAAGGAGTGTGAGATGTCTCAAAATAATTTTATCTTACATGGACATTTTTATCAACCACCACGTGAAAATCCTTGGACTGGATTTATGGATAGGCAGAAATCTGCTTACCCTTATAATGACTGGAATATTAGAATCAACACCGAATGCTATGCAGCATGTACCAGAACACCTATAGTCGAAAATAATGAAATTATTAAAATTGTTAATTGTTTTGAATACCTATCTTTTAATATAGGACCTACTTTATTATCTTGGATGGAAAAGCCAGATGCAGATCCAAGAACATTACTTAAAATTATAGAAGGCGATAGACTTTCTGTATCCAGAAATAATGGACATGGGAATGCTATTGCTCAAGTGTATAGTCATATGATTATGCCTTTAGCTTCAAAAAGAGATCAATATACTCAAATTTTATGGGGCTTAGAAGATTTTAAAACGAGATTTGGAAGAGATTCTGAAGGGATTTGGCTTGGAGAAACAGCAATTAATAATGAAACTGCAGATATATTAGTAGACTGTGGAATAAAATTTGTTATCTTATCGCCTTTCCAAGCTGGAAAAATAATATTGCCTGATTATACGATAGATGTACTAGGGGGGAGAGTAGATCCTACTAAACCTTATTACCTAAATACTAAAAATGGTAAATTAGCAGTGTTTTTCTACGATCCTCAATTAGCATCAGAAATTAGTTTTGGTAATTTATTAGAAGATTCAAATCGTTTGCAACATCTTGTTCAAGAAAAATTTAATAGACAAAACAATCAAGTAAAATTAGTCCATACCGCTACCGATGGTGAAGTTTATGGACATCACAAATCTCATGGTAATATGGCTTTAGCGAGAATGATTTATAATGTAACTAAAGATACACACTCAGATCTTGCCTTTACTAATTATGGTAAATTTTTAGCAGAAAATCCTCCTCAAGAAGACTGTGAACTCTATCTAGGGGAACATGGCGAAGGTTCTTCTTGGAGTTGTGCTCATGGTGTTGGACGTTGGATTCGGGACTGTGGCTGTCATACTGGCGGTGGCGAAAATTGGAATCAAAAATGGCGAGGGCCACTAAGAGAGTCCCTTGATGTTTTAAGAGATGCTATCTATGAAAGTGTAGAAGTAAAAACAGAAAATCTTCTTAATAATGTATGGGAAGCAAGAAATGATTATTTCACTCCTATGGTGCAAAAAACACCAGAATCATACGAGCAATTTTTTAGCAAACATCAAAAAAAACCTTTATCAGCATTAGAAAGAAGTACTATTATTCAAATGATGGAATCATTACGTTACGCAATGTTAATGTATACTAGCTGTGGGTGGTTTTTTTCAGATATATCTGGAATAGAAACAATACAAGATTTGTTGTATGCAATGAGAGCTTATGAATTTTCAAAAGATATCTTAGATCCTCAAGTAGGTGAAAAATGTCGTAAGACACTATCTCAAGCACATAGTAACATTAAATTAGAGGGTGCTGGTGATACTATATTAGAACGTTGTGTTGATAACTATAGAATTCAAACAGAAGAATTAATAGCATATATTTGTTGGTTTGTGATTAATGAAGGTGGCGAAGCTCTTATCAAAGGCACTAATGAATTTACTTATAATGTTATCTGGGAAAATGAAGTATCAAAAAGATATATATTGAATTTCACTAATTTTATGGGTATTAGTACTACGATAGCTTTTCAGTACCGTAATGATAAAAACATTGATGAACTACTTTGGCAAGAAATAGTTATGCTTGATAAATCAGAATTTGAAGATATAAATTTTTGGACTAATACAAATAATAATTGGAAAATATCTGTATTATCATCATTACCTATTTACTTGAGAGTTCGATTTATATCTCGTAGTATTCAATTTGAAATGGAAAGAAAAAAATATAAATGCTTTGACGAGAATGAGTTGTTTTTGAATGCAGCTTGGGGCTTAGAATCTCTCTTATTACCTTACGAAAAAAGAATTCTCGTATTTCATTATGCATCTAGTATACACAAATTTGCTCAAGATATGGTCTATAAAGATGATATAGGAAATGTAGATATTTTTATTAGAGAAGCTGAGTTGTTAAAAAAAAGTGCTTCCTCTAAAGAAGAAGCGATTCTTTTTCTAGAACCTGTTGCTTTATCATTAGAAAAATATCTTCTCAAAGCTTTTGAGAAAAAAGATAATACGATGTTAAAAAATGCTCGTGTTATCTTTTGGAGCATAAAAGATAATATTAATGCCGTAAAATTAGATATACTAAGAGATAGTATGTTTCACTTTAGTATTGTTGATTTAGAGTACGTTAAAAACTCTACATTTGCAATAGAATTCAACACATTGATGAGAGATATGAATTTCCATATTCAGTAAAGATTTAGAATATTGTTTAAAATCCAAATAATAAATGATTGCAATTCTTAACCATTTAGTGTATAATATACTCTAAATAATTAGCATAACAATTATTTAAAGGGCGGGACTTCAATGTCAGAAATTCAAATGAAAATAGAACAGGCTAAGATATTATCACTTCAAAAAAAATACAAAGAATCGCTTGAATTGTATTTAGAATTAGAAAATAATATCACTAATTTAGACGATTATAATCGTGCAAAAATATATGCAGGTATTGGTAATATTTATAGAGCTGAATTACAATTCAGTAAAGCTATTAAATATTTTCATAAAGCTCTAGAATTCAGTCCTACTAACAAATTAGCTCTCAAAGGTATTGCTAATGCTTATAGAGGAATTAAAGATAGACAACAAGAATTATCTTGGTGGTTAAAATATATAGAAGTCGATAAAAAAGATTTTCTTGCCTTAACAAGAATTGCCGATGTATACAGAAATTTAGGTAATCTTGGGAAAGCAGAACAATATTATTTAATGACTTTAGACAATCAATCTACTAATAAATTTGCTTTAATGGGCTTAGGCGATTTATATTACAAATGTAAACGTTATGATCAAGCTCTAATTTATTGGGAACAGTTATTAGATCTTTACCCTGAATTTATTAATATTCTTACTATGGTTGGAAATATTTATCGTTTACGCAAAGATTTTCCAAAAGCAATGGAATATTATCAAAAAGCGTACAAATCATCCTCTAATAACAACTTCGTACTCTATGGTATCGCTGATACCTTAAGAGGATCTAAACAATATGAAGAATCTATCCATTTTTGGAAAGAGCTTTTAGAGAGAGATCCTGAAAATCCAAAAATTCTTACAAGAATTGCAGATATATATTTTTCTTTAGAACAGTATAATGAAGCAGAAGTACATTACGGTATAGCTTGGGATAAGTTTCAAGATAAATATGGTTTTGTCGGAAAAATTCGTATGCTTATTCAAAAACAAGAAATTGAAGAAGCTTATACTATGCTTTTAGAATTACTATCTATGTTTGGTAAGGATACCCGTATTGTTATTTTAAGTATTGATATGCTCGTTTCTATAGGCAAATCTAAAGAAATTGGTGCTATTTTATCTAATTATTTAGACCTATCTATGAATACAGATGTTTCTAATTATTTATCAAAATTACAACTTAATTAATTGTTTTAAAAAATTTATTATAAATAAAACCCTGTATAACAGGGTTTTATTTATAATATTAACTATATTCATAAATCCAAATGCTCAAATTAATACTCATACTTATAGCGTATTAATTTGATTTCTTTTATAAAATTTGTTATGATATATATACTGTGTATATTTTTTGTAAAAGGATTAAATTATGTCTCAACTAAAACTGGTTAATAAATTAGAAGAATTATTAGCTACGAGTGCTGAAACTGGCGATTATACAGAAACAGTACAACAATTAACAGATATGTACGAAGCAAATCCTGAAGAAGATATTTATAGTTTTTACCTAGGTCTATTATTAGTCAGAACAAAAAATTATCAAAGTGGTATTAGATATTTAGAACAGGCAAAAAATGCAAAACTAGATCCTGGACAAAGATTACGATGTTTAGTATTTTTAGGAAAAGCTTATGCTGATGTAAAAGCGTTTAGTAAAGCAGAAAGAGCATTTAGAGAAGCATTACAAACGGGAGTGCCAGAGCCTGGTGCATATTCAGCATTAGGTGCTATTTTTTATGAAAGAAACATGGTAAATCAAGCTATAGATGCTCTTAAAAAAGCTCTAGAAATTGACCCTAACTATGTAGGTGCTATTAATAATTTAGGATATATTTTAGTTGAGACTAAAAAAGATATGGTTGAGGGGGTCGTTCTTTGTAGAAAGGCAGTACAAATGGATCCCGACAATCCTGCTTATAGAGATAGTTTAGGTAAAGCACTCTTTGATAATAAACTTTATGAAGAAGCAAAAGAAGAGCTAGAAATAGCAATAAAATTAGCCCCAAATAACGAAACGATAATAAAAAGATATAAAAAGATAGTAGAAAAAATGGAGGAGAAATGAGAAAAATAATTATTTTTTTCTTTATATTAAATATAGTTGCACCTATTAATGCAATGATAGTTAAAGATCCTAAAATGAAGCCACCCAAAGAGGGAGAACCTGCTAGTACAGAAATTTTACCTCCTTATAATCCATATTCTTTATATGTGCCGTCTAAAGATGTCCTTAAACAATTACCTGTAGATAGAGTTTTAGATATTGCAGCTACAGCATATGCAGCTAATTTTTTAACGAAATCAATCTATTTTTATACAAATGCTATAGATATTTTTGCAAAAGACGCAAAGACTGTTGCATGGGCGAATTATGAAGTGGGATTTATTTATTTCAAAAAAAATCAAAAAAAATTGGCTTTAGAACATTTTGATAAGGTGCTACAATTAAAAAACGCACCTGCAGTAGTTCAAAATTTGGCTAGAATGATGTCATCTCGTATTCGAAACAAAAAAGAATTTGATACTTTGAAAAAGCAAGAAGATGTTCTGTTTTTAGCAGATAAAAAAGCCAGATCTGTTTTAGATAAACAAATCGCAAAAGAAGAAAAGACGGCTGAAAAACTACAGCGTGAATTATCTAAAGAAAGAAAAACAAGAGAAAAAGAAGAAATTCGTATTTTAAAAGAAGCTGAAAAAGAAAAACAGCGTCTTGCAAAAGAAGAAGCTAAAAAACTTAAAGCTACAGAACCTGTGAAATAAATTTGTTTTTTATTAAGAACAATAATAGCAATAGGATGATTGAAAAGGTAAAAATATGGCTAAGAGAAATTTTTCTAATTTTCAATATATAATGATGTTTATAGAGGCGGTTTTTATACTGCCTCTTATTAATATAATCTCAGTATTTTGTCCTTATCAAAAAATATACCCTCTTTCCAAAAAAATTGGATCAATGCTCTTAATAATAACTCCTAATAAAAAAAAGACTATAAGTGATAATTTAGCTATTATTTTTCCTGATAAAAAATATTCGGATAAAGAATTAAAAGAGATTTCTAGTATTATTGCTGGCTATGAACTCCGTATTTTACTTGAGATGATAGCTTTTTCTCGAATGAATTTCCAGAATCTTCTTTCTTATGTTAGAATAACACAACAGGATCAAGTTTCAGCCTTTTATCGTACTCAATCAACAGGGGTTGTAGCTTTCACCTTGCATTATGGTAATTGGGAATTACTAGGTTCTGTACTCAATCATGTGGGGATTCCACTGGCTTGTTTAGTCGAAAGACAATTCAATCCATGGATAGATAAATATCTTCAATTTCTGAGACAACAGCTAGGAATAAAAGTTATTTATAACGAAATATCTGAGATGAAAGCTTTGTTAACCTATATAAAAAAGGGGAGTGTTGCCTTGGTTGCCGATCAGACATATTGGTTTGATCCTCTCTTTATTCCTTTTTTTAATAAAGAAGCTGCAGTTCCTCAGGGGACGGCAAGTTTAGCCTTAAAAATGAAATCTAAGTTGTGTTTTGGATATAGTAAATATATAACAAAGGGTATCTATTCTATAGATCTAGATATGGATATCATTTCTAATAATGATAGTTTAGATACTTTATCTATGGAGCAATTAATGAAGATAGTGTACCATAGATATGAACAAATTATTCTTCAAGATGTAGCTAATTGGTATACTTTGGGGACTGATAGATGGGCTTTAACAAAAGACTCTCTCAAAGAATGGAAAAAAAATCCAGATAGTAGTCGATTTTAGAGAGCTTGGCACGAAAATTGCTATATAAATAATAGAAATAAAAAATAATTATTATATCGTGGAGGTATACAATGGCGGTAAAACCTATTGGCAGTCGTATTCTTATTGAAGTGAAAGCTGGAGAAGAAAAAACATCTAGTGGATTATTTATCCCTACTGCGGCACAAGAAAAAACTAATACAGGTGTAGTTGTTGCTATTGGCGATAAAGATATTACCGTAGCTATTGGTCAGACAGTAGTGTTTGATAAATATGCAGGAACACAAATTGAAGTTGAAGGGAAAGAAATGCTTCTTCTCGATATGGAAAATGTATTAGCTGTTGTTCAATAAAGAGAATATCCAAAAATAAAAAGCCTCCTATTTTAGGAGGCTTTTTTGTGTTGTGTTTTAGACTAAAAGATTAGATTAAAGCACTATCTGTGCCATTGTATTTTTGCATGAATTTTTGCATATAGAGATCTTGTAATTCAAACATCTCTTTTTCTTCTTCATCACCTAGTTCATGATCATAACCCAGTAAATGAAGGATACCATGTATTGTTAAGCGTGCAAATTCTTCTTCGTAAGTCACTTCAAATTCTTGAGATTGACTGAGAGCAGTTTCAGAAGATACGACTATATCACCCAAGGAAGATCCTGGAATGACAAATTCTGTTTCATCATCAAAAGCAAAAGATAATACATCTGTACTATAATCTTTTTGTCTATATTGTTGATTTAGTTTTTGAATAAAGGCATTATCACAGATCAATAAAGAACAAGATCTGTCGCTACATTCAAATTCTTCTAATAATTCTTTAACAGAAGAATGTAATAAGGATAAAAATCCTTCATTTAATTCTACGATATTTTTAGAAGAGGGGTCAATAGAAATCTCTAGCATAGGATATTATACTCTAAAATTATTACTAGAAGAAGAAAGTTTTGAAAAGTTATTACTAGAGGAAGATAAACTTGAAAGGGCAATACTAGCAAGATGTTCTGCAAGTAGTTGATTATCTTTGCTTAATTCGGAGTGTTTGTTAGTATTATACATGGTGATTTGTTCATTAGTATATTCTGTAAATAATTCTTGAGCATTGTTTTGATAAATTTTATAAAGATGAAAATCTAATTTTTCTAATACAGATATATTGACGAACAAAGAACGAGCATAACTAGGAAGCAAAAGATCCAAGCCTAAGTCATTACTTATTTTCCAAGCTTTTATTTGTTCATCTCCAGAAGGATCGGCATTCCAAATAATTAAAACACTCTCATTTGATTGAGGAAGTACAGTGATCGTATTGTCAAAGTATATTTGCATATCTTGTACAGGATGTTTGATCTTACTTGCTTTTTTTAAATTAGAAGAACTTTCTGTTTTTGGTGCAGATTTACTAACTGGAGTAATCTTAAGAGTAGGGGATTCAGGAGCAGTCTCTATTTTTTTTGTAGAGTTACTAGTAGTATATTTTGGAGTAGTTTTTTTTGTAGAGTCGCTGAGAGCTACATGTTTAGGTGATATGAGATCTATTAACTCTTGCTTAAGCATGCTAGAAGTTACAGTAATTTTGTATTCTTTAGCGAGTTGTAGTAAATCTTTTTTAGTTAAGGATGTCAAATTGTTCATCTGTAAACCCCTGGATAAATATTAAATCTTTGTGTTAATTTAGTATAATATATAAATTATTAAACTTCAAGTAAAATCACGAAATAAAATTTTAATGTAAATATAAAAACCCTCTAGGATTTGCTCTTAGAGGGTTTTATATTAATCTTCGATTTTAGGAGCGTGAGTTTTTAGAATTACTTCTATTTCTGTTCTAATTTCTTCAGAATCTTTTTTCAGTACTACTGAAATTTCACCAGCAATCATGTCTAGTGCATCATTATATAATTTTTTCTCTGTAGAAGATAATTCTTTTACGATATTTCTACGATGTAAATTACGAATTACTTCAGCAATGTCAAGAATTCTTCCTGATTTAATCATTTCTGTGTGCAATTTGTAACGCTGTTTCCAATCAAATGTGTTTACATCACCGTCAGATGCCAAAATGTCAAAACTTTGTTTAATCATTTTTTCCGTTGCAAGAAGACGTAATCCTGTAGATGTAAGATTGTTTACTGGTAACATAACCTTTGTATTGGTTAGAGGGAATTCAATAATAAGATACTCTCTTTTTTCACCAAGGACTTCCTTTTCCTCAATATCAACGATTTGACCTGCTCCATGAAATGGATAAAAAACGGACAAACCTTTTTCAAACATTAATACCCTCTCTATGTATATTCTTGCAATGTACTAAAAATATTAGATCATCTAAAATCACATCCTTGTAAAATATAGATAAAATTCTTAATACACTGAGTACTATTTAATTTCTAGCTCATAATAATTTATCGGCAAAAATCACAAATTATGTAGCTTAATTTTTTATTTCTTAAAATGTACTTAATATATATAGTATTGATAATAATATTATTTTATTATAAAATGAGCTTTAGAAAGAGGATTAATATGGTAAAATAAAAGCCCGCACCCGTATGGGTGTGGACTTTTTTCTGTTGTTTAGTGTATAAAAATATTTAGAACGATCATCGCACCAAAGAATACTCCAGCAATAAAGATCAAAGTACTTTTGTTAGCTTGTTCAGAATCTAATTTTTCTGAATGTTGACAATGAGGACAAGAATCTATCATAGGCTGGATTTTATCAAAGCATGTTTGACAAATAATGATTTTAATGATTTGCATATTAATTTCTCCCTAGTGTGTAGGTTTATAATTATACATACTAGGGAGAGTTAAATTAAAAACTTCGTTTATTATCCGCTAATTTCTAAACAATAAAACCCACAGGGCATGTACTGTTCATTTTTCATCAGAGATAAATCTTCAACATTTCTATTTATTATTCACGGTGAGAAAATATACAGACCCTATGGGCAATTAGTATAAATGTACTCACCGTGAGCACGAAAAGGAAATATCCAAACATAAATTTACTTTTAATAAAGAAAAGGACTTCTTGTGAGAAATCCTATCTTTATTATAAAGTAACAAATAGAATATAACAGATTATTTCTAATCTGATGAAAAATGAACAATTTATTATAAATCACTTTTAATTTTTTGTCAAGGGAAATTTCATGTGCTGAAACTATCCCCGATACACATGATAATATATATTATGGTAATAACTTCCTACAGCCCGCAGAATTCACAAACTGCTATATCC
>CAMRBT010000036.1 GCA_947040475.1 uncultured Brevinema sp. | reverse complement strand
GTGTTTTTATTGATACAAATTATAGTATCTTTTAGTTTTCCAAAACCAAAAGAATCTCAAAAAATAGATTTTATGTATCATATGGTAAGAGGGGTTTATTTGGAGTTTGCTGGTGAAGCAATACACTACTCTGTTTTTTGGCAAAAAATGCTAGGCAAAAAATCATACAAAACGATAACATTGTTCTTATATGTAATGTATTTCGTTTTTAGTAGTTTTTTATTATGGCATGATTATCTTCAATTAGGATCTTTATTCTATTATGCAGGGATATCTCTTTTATTGAGTGCCCTTACTGACTATGCAGATATTTCTAAAAATCACCCTATGAGTGAATCTTGGGATGAAGCATTAGAAAGATAAATAATTTAAATAAGAAAAAGCCCACCAAATATTCGGTGGGCTTTTTTGTGATTATCTATGATCTTATATTCTTAAACGAGTAGAAACATAAGTAATTTTTCCATCTATATCTACAGAGAAGAAAGATTCTTTAATTCCAGGTTTTAAGGCACCTGTAGTGTTTGATAAAATATGAGAAATAACAACATAAACAGTACTGCCAGTTGCTACTTGGAATGTGTTTTCAGCTTCTACAGTGAATTTTACAATATCCAAATGTTTTCTAAGACTGATTTCGCCCTTAGCTTTGTTACGTTCAGCTAATGCTACTATTCGAGAACGAAGTGTTTGCTCATTAGTATCAGGAGTATAAAAACTATCCATATATACTTGTTGAGGAACCAATCTTTCAGGATCAAGAGTATAACTACTAGTAGCAGCAATATCAATATTAATAGATTTGAAATCATTCCATGCTACTTCAACAGTAGCACCTTCAGAATCAGTGATACTAAAGTCAGGAATATTAAAACTATTACGTGTTACCAAATTACCTTTGGCTACCAAATGAGGAACAAAATCTTTACCAATGATTTCTTTAGTGTAAAGATCAAAGAGAGGATCTTGTAATTTGTTTTGAGTGATTACAGCCCAATCCACATATTCTGTATCTGTTTTGGTTTCTGTTTCTGCTACTACTTCTTCAGTAGCGGTATCTGTAGGAACTTCAGCAGTTTCTGTATTAGTAATATTTTCTGTAGTTGCATCAGGGTTAGCTGGATCAACAGGAGCTTCTGGAGTAGCAACAGGTGTTGGAGCATTACCATCATTAAAATAAGCTTTAATACCAGCAAGTAAGGTTTCAGCACCAATATTATACTGAGCAAGGTGAAGAAGAGCATAGTTATTAAAAATACCTTCTACATCAACATTTTGTACAGTATTGACCTCAAAGCCTTTATTAAATAAATCTTGATAATAAGTAACCCCAGGAACAAGTACAATTTTTCCAAGATCTGTATTTGAAGATTCTGTTGTTTCTGTAGGTGTAGTTTCTGTAGCTACAACATCAGTAGCAGTTGGATCGGTAGCAGTTGCATCATCAGCAAACATATTACCATCGAGAGTTAATTGAGCCAATCTAAAGACAGAATCTTTAAACATATTAAACAAACGAGCACTAAGATTTTCTTTGCTGTCTGCCCATGCTGTAACAATAGCATCTTTAACTTGTTTTTCAGTACCTATGCCAGTAATATTAACAAATAACTTTCCGCCATCGACAAAACTTCCAGGTGTAACAAGATGAGTGTTAATAATAACAATTTCTTGAATATCTTTTTTCCCAAAGTAATCATTAATATATTCAGTGATATTTATAATATCTTGAAAAGATGTGCCAAATTTGTTAGCTGTATATATCGTGATTGGTAAAGAGGTATCCGTAGAAACTTCTTTAGTATGATTAAAAATAGCTAGTTTGGCATTTTGAGTGTTTAAAAAGTTAAAACTATTATTTTCATTACTAAGGTAAGGATAGATAACCATACCTAATGTTGGAGCAAGAGAAGTAACGTTATATTCTACATCTTTATCTTTAATAGTAGGATACCAATCTTTTGAAACACTTCCAGATCCACCTTGATTAGCAAGTAATAAAGAATAAGTAAATCGTACAGTGTATTCTTTAGTAGCAGGAGCTTCTCCAGTTGCAGGATCGGGAGCAGTTGTATCGTTAGCACCAACACGGATACCAACACGTATTTTTCCACCGCCAGCATTAAGATCAGTTTGTTCCGCTAAAGCGATAATTCTTCCTCTAGCTGGTAGTATAATCTCAGCGCTAGGACCTTTGTAAACAGTAGTGAATTGGACTTCATTTGCTGATATTTTGTTATATTGCATCTGAAAAGACTGTCCATAAGTGAAAGCATTTATAAACATAAATGTTACTAGTAATAAAATTCTCATATTTTCTCCTTCGAAAACTAATTATTAAAATTAGAATCAACCTTATATAATATCGGTTTTTTTTGAATTTGTATTAATTTTTTCTGTAAGATAATCCTTTGTATTATTTTGATTTATTCTTATTACTATGTTATAATAATAAAAATATAGATTTATGGTCCGTAATAATGCAAAAATTCACTTTTGAAAATATTAACTCTGTTCTTCAAAATATTCCTATCGATATTAAACAAAAAAAAGTCTCTATTTTATTACCCTATTATAATGAAGCATCTATCATTGTTCAAAAT
The DNA here is from genome assembly GCA_947040475.1 of uncultured Brevinema sp. Lineage (GTDB taxonomy): Bacteria > Spirochaetota > Brevinematia > Brevinematales > Brevinemataceae > Brevinema_A. The sequence goes on along the minus strand of CAMRBT010000036.1, from coordinate 8,069 downwards.
ACACATATAATAATTTCACAACTAGTGGCGTGGGAGTGGGACTTTGAAGTTATTGTTTCCGATGATGGATCTCACGATAATGGATATGAATTACTAAATCAAGAATTTGCTCAAAACCCTAAAGTTCAAATTATTAGATCTCCTCGTAATTACGGCAAAGGTAGAGCTCTCTGCACTGCTTTCGAAAAAAGTATAGGGGAATATGTTTTATTTATAGATAGTGATCTTGAATTGAGCATAGATCATTTACCTTATTTTATGGATAAAATGATTCAAAGTAATAGCGATGTTGTCATAGGATCTAAAGAAGATCCAAGATCTGATCTAAACTATCCTCTTATACGAAAAATATTTAGTAGGGGCTATGCTCTTATTAATAAGATATTATTTAATTTATCTGTTAAAGATACCCAAACAGGTATTAAACTCTTCAAAAGAGAAGCCCTAGAAAGTACTTTGCCTTATTTATTAGTAAAAAGATTTGCTTTTGATATAGAATTGTTAGCTTTATGTCAACACAGAGGCTATACCATAGAATCTCATCCTATAATATTACATTATACGAGAGGTACTGAGCTAGGACGAATGAATTTAGACGCTATCCTTTCTATGTTTAAAGATACATTAGCTGTTTTTTGGCGTTTAAAAAGCAAGTTTTGGGAAAATATAGAGTTAGGTAAAAAAAATCTTAACTATGCTATTCTTTCTTTTGATGAAAAAGACAAAGATAAAAAAGATAATTTTTATATTGCTACTATTGAAGAAGTGCCAGCTTTACTCCCAACCTTAAAAGCTTATGATATTATTATATTCAAAGAACTAGGTGATGAGATTCCTATTTTTTCTCAGGATATATTAGATAGAATTTTTATAGATCCAACAATTAAAGGGATATTACCTTTATTGTATCCTTTGACAAAAGATATTTCAGAAGAGCTTTATTATTCAATCATAGGTAATATGTTTTTTCCAAAGGGCTATTACCCAAGATATAGACCAGTTAAACAAGATTTCATTAAAGATATAAAAGAAGATAGTGATCTATTCTCAACAACAATGTTTGTTTACAGACGAGAATTACTAGAAGAGATCATTACTCAAAATGATAATAAATTCCCAATAAAAATAAAAAATGTAAGAGATATGGTTCATACACCTTTTTATTTTATTCATAAAAAATTTCCTGATAACAAAAAGGAATTTCAAGAATTTATTAAAAATCAATCTAATGATATTATAGGAATCAAAAAAACTATCAAAAATATATATATGTTTTTAATAGTGCTTTTTATAGTTGCTATAGTAAGTAGAGAATACCTATTTATTTTACCCTTACTATTAGTAGAAATGGGCATGTGTTTTTGGTATATATACTCTTTAGGTATTAGAAAAGGTGTGAGATATATTATATTATTTAATATTGTGCGAATGACAAGAGTTTGGAATATAGCCAACTCTTTAATAAAAAATAAAAAATAGAGAAAATTTGAAATTTTATAGTAAGTACCTTATACTGTTATATGTTATTATAATAGTATAATTTTATTATATAAAGGCAAGGGAGCATCCATGGATTTTATTAAATCAATCAGAGATATTTTTATTAACGACATAGCGGTCGATTTAGGTACTGCTAATACTCTTATTTATGTAAGAGGTCGGGGAATAGAATTATCAGAACCTTCCGTAGTAGCATTACAAACAAGCACTGGGAAAGTAATTGCAGTAGGTAGAGAAGCTAAAAAAATGCTCGGTAAAACACCTGGTGATATTGTTGCTATTCGCCCTATGCAAGATGGTGTTATTGCCGATTTTGAAGTAGTCGGTAAAATGATGAAATATTTTGTTGCAAAAAGTCAGCCTTATAAAAAACTTGTTTACCCAAGAATGGTTATTGGTGTCCCTTCAGGTGTTACTGAAGTAGAACGCCGTGCTGTTCGTGAAGCAGCAGAACAAGCTGGTGCAACTAAAATTTATTTAATTGAAGAATCTCGTGCAGCAGCATTAGGTGCAGGTATTCCTGTTGAAGAGCCTGCTGGACATATGGTTGTGGATATTGGCGGTGGTACTACAGAAGTTTCTGTTTTATCATTAGGTGGTATCGTAATCACCAACTCTATCCGTGTAGGTGGAGATAAATTTGACGAAGCTATTATTAACCACCTAAAAAGATATCACAATTTAAGTGTGGGTGAACGTACTGCTGAAGAAGTCAAAATCAAAATCGGATCTGCTTATCCTTTAAAAGACGTAGAGCATATTGATATTAAAGGTCGTGATACTATTTCTGGATTGCCAAGAACCTTAACTATTGATAGTGTAGAAATTAGAGAATCCTTACAAGATGTTGTCAACCAAGTCCTCGATGTTATTCGTTTAACCTTAGATCAAACTCCTGCAGAATTAGCAGCAGATATTATCGATAGAGGAATTGTGATGACTGGCGGTGGAGCATTACTTAGAGGACTTTCTAAATTTATCGCAAAGAATACAGGTGTTCCTTCCTTTTTGGCTGATGAACCATTAACTTGTGTTGTTCTAGGTTGTGGCAAATTCTTAGAAAATATTAAATATTACGAAACGCCGTATTCAGTGTAATCATTGTGCGTCTATTTTTAATTCGATATAAGAACCTAGCTGTAGCTTTGACTTTATTATCTGTTTCTCTATTTTTTATGTCAACAAAAATCGATAAAGATAAGATTTATTTAAGATCTTATCTTTTTGGTATTTTATTTAGTTTTGAAAAATCACTCTTAGATATAAAAAATTCTTTGGTGGATGTGTTTATAAACACTAAAAACATTAAAGAGCTTGAAGAGGAATTAGAAAATTCTGAACAAGAAGTATTATATTATAAAGAATTATCCCGTCTCTATACTCATTTGAAAGAAGAAAATGACGATCTTCGTAATATGCTTAGACTAGAAAAAGAAATACAATATTCTGCACATTATAGTAAGGTTATTTTTAGAGATCCTTCTTTAGTGTCTGATTTTTTAGTTATTAATAAAGGTAAAAAAGACGGACTTAGAATTAATATGCCTGTCGTGTATTCATCATCTGATTCTGAAAAATTAGTACTAGTTGGTAAAACAGTTGAAGTTGGGTTAGATTATAGCCGAGTAAAAGTAGTTACTGCAAAAAACTTTTTTGTAGGTGTTAGATCTCAAGAGACTGGTTATACAGGGGTTTTAAGAGGACAAGGGTCTTGGCATCAAAATCTTGCTTTAGACTATATTCCTATTGAAGCGAATCCTATCTTAGGAGAACAAATAGTTACTTCTGGTGGTAGTGATATTTATCCAGAAGGTTTATATCTCGGAGAAATCCAAGGCATAGGTCAAAATGTGATAGAAGAATTTTTTCAAATATTATACATTAAATCGGAATTTGAATATAGTAAAATATCAGAAGTTTTTGTGCTAGATTACGTAAATAACTACCCTGATTTTAATGAATATAAGGATATTAATGATGGAATCTAAATTTCTATTTTCTTTTACATATCTTTTTTTAGCTGTTTTTCTAGGGTTATTACAATCATTTCAAATCGTTTCTATAGGATCAGTATCTCCTGATTTTCTTTTGTTATTAACTATTGTTTATGCTCTTTCAAGAGGATCTTTTAAAGGAGAAATACTAGGCTTCTTTATGGGATTAACATTAGATTTAATGAGTGGAGCACTATTTGGGCTTAACGCTTTTGTATTTACACTAGTAGGAACTTGTGCCATTCCCTTTCAAAAAATAGCGAAACTCCCAAATATTATTGTATTCATACTTTATATCGTTATTACCACAATAATAAAATATGTTTTATATCATATGTTTTTTATCATCTATGAAGATACCTTATTATTTGATTTTTATTTCTTCTTAAAAATACCTGGTGAAATATTCATAAATATTATTTTTGGAAGTATTCTATATATCATTTGTGCTAGCTTGGACAAAAGAGAAAATTATGAATGGTTTTAATAAATTAGTATTATGCTTGATTTTATTAAGTTCAGCCTGCGTTAAACAAGCTATCAAAGAATCTGAAGGGGAAGGGCTTTTTTTAATTTATAGAGGTGTCCCCAAAGTCCTTACTGCAAAATTCCAAGCATGGAAAACCCTTAAAATATATCTTGAATCTGAAAAAAATAATATTCCAGAATCTACTTATAGGCTTATAAGTGCTTTTAACGCAAACTTTCTTGTGTTGCGTTTGGGGCGATTTTCTAAAAACACAGAGTTTTTTATAGAAAATATTACCTATGAAAATGCAGGAATAGACTTAATAATAAATCTAAAAAATGCAGATTCAAATTTAGGAAAGGTTTCAGACATTGGATACCCTATCTTTATTATGAATAGATCAATCAAACAAATTAAAATTTATACAAATAATAATCAAGCTTTTTTAACAAATATATAAAACCCTCTATTAGAGGGTTTTATTTTTAATATAATAGTGCTAAATTATTAATAAAATATAAATAAATCCGATATTCAAAGGGTAATACTATAATGATGAGGACTAACTATGGCTTATGATTTCAAATCAATAGAACAAAAATGGCAAAAATATTGGGAAGACAATAAATCTTTTAAAGTTACAGAAGATCCCTCTTTTCCTAAAGAAAAACGAGCATATTTACTAGATATGTTCCCTTATCCATCAGGAAATGGACTACATGTGGGACACCCTGAGGGTTACACTGCAACAGATATTTATGGACGTTATTTGAGAATGAAAGGCTATAATGTTTTACATCCTATGGGATACGATTCTTTTGGACTTCCAGCTGAACAATATGCGATGAAAACAGGCGTACACCCTCGACAATCTACAGAGCAAAATATTATTAACTTTGAAAGACAGATTAAAAGTTTGGGTTTTGCTTATGATTGGGATAGAAAAGTTTGTACGCATAATGCTGATTATTACAAATGGACACAATTTATTTTCTTAAAATTATTTGAAAAAGGACTTGCTTACGAAGCTCAGATGCCTGTGAATTGGTGTGAAGAAACACGTACTGTATTAGCAAACGAAGAAGTTGTCAATGGCAAATGTGAACGTACAGGGCATCCTGTCATCAAAAAAAATCTTCGTCAATGGGTACTCAAAATCACTGCTTATGCGGATAGATTGATAGAAGACTTAGACTTATGTGATTGGCCTAATTCTATTAAATCCCTACAAAAAAATTGGATAGGACGCTCTACAGGTGCTGAAGTTATTTTTACAGAAGAAAGTACTAACAGTACTATTGCTGTTTATACAACACGCCCAGACACCCTTTATGGGGCTACTTATATGGTTTTATCACCGGGACATCCTTTGGTAGAAACTATAACTACAGAAGCTCAAAAAAAAGCTGTTCAAGATTATATTATTGTTACTCAATCTAAAAACGATATGGAAAGAACAGAGCTGAACAAAGAAAAATCAGGTGTCTTTACTGGGGCATTTGCGATTAATCCTGTAAATAATAAAAAAGTTCCTATTTGGATAGGTGATTACGTTTTAGAAACTTATGGTACTGGTGCGGTTATGTCCGTGCCTGCTCATGATGAAAGAGACTATGAATTTGCCAAAAAATATGATTTACCTATTATTCCTGTTGTATCTCCAGATGGCAAAAACGAGCCAGATTTGTCTGAAACTGCTTATACTCAATATGGTTTTTCTTGGAATTCAGAAGAGTTCACAGGAATTGATACAAAAACAACACAAGAAAAAATTCTTGCAAAATTAGAAGCTGTACAAAAAGCAAAAGCAAAAGTACAATATAAATTAAGAGATTGGATTTTTTCACGACAACGTTTTTGGGGAGAACCTATCCCTTTAGTTCACTGTGAAAAATGTGGTATCGTTCCTCTTCCTGAATCTGAGCTTCCCTTATTATTGCCTGAAGTTAAAAATTTCTTTCCAGCATCTACGGGAGAATCTCCTTTAGCAGAGGCTGAAGAATGGGTAAACACTTCATGTCCTAACTGTGGTGCAAAGGCAAAGCGTGAAACTAACACAATGCCCCAATGGGCAGGATCTTGTTGGTATTACTTAAGATATATTGATCCGACTAATACTACAGAATTTATCTCTAAAGAAAAAGAAGAATATTGGATGCCTGTTGATCTTTATGTTGGAGGACAAGAACATGCTGTTCTTCATCTTTTATACGCTCGATTTTGGCATAAAGTCTTATTCGATTGTGGATTAGTTTCAACAAAAGAGCCTTTCCATAAACTTGTAAACCAAGGAATGATCCTTGGGGAAAACAACGAAAAAATGAGTAAATCTCGTGGTAATGTAGTAAGTCCAGATGATGTTGTAGCTGAATTTGGTGCTGATAGCTTACGTCTTTACGAAATGTTCATGGGTCCTTTAGATATGGGAAAACCTTGGTCAACGAATGGAATCAAAGGTATTAAAAAGTTCTTAGATAGAGTGTGGCGATTATTTGAAGATCATGAAATCGTTTCTACTACTATGCCTTCAGATTTATTAAAACTAACTCATAAAACTATTAAAAAAGTATCTCATGATATCGAAACAATCAATCAATTTAATACTGCTATTTCTGCAATGATGATTTTGGTTAATGATCTAACAGTGAGAAAAGAACTACCAAGAGAATGTTTAGAGATTTTAGCAAAATTATTAGCTCCTTTTGCTCCTCATATGGGAGAAGAATTGTGGGAAATTTTAGGACATCCTCCACTCATTGCAAATGAGACATATCCTGAGTATGATGAGCTATTAACTATTGATGATGAAGTCGAATTTGTTGTACAGATTAATGGTAAAAGCCGAGATAAGATGATAGTTCCTAAAGATCTTTCTAAAGAAGAGTTAGAGCAAAAAGGGTTAGAATTAATAAAAGATAAGATACAAGGTAAAGAAATTATCAGATGTATTGTGATTCCTAATAAATTATTAAATGTTGTGGTAAAATAATATGATAAAAAATAGAATTCTAGGACTCTTCTTCGTTGTTACTCTTATTAATATACAAAGTTTTTCTCAAACCTTAGATCAACAATTAAGACAGGCTCAAACTACTGGTCAAATCAGTGCTGCAGAAGCCAAAAAACTAGCAAACGCTAATGCTTTATCTAGTGCGAACGCAAAACAGTTTTTCAAAACAGCTCCAAATGGAATTAGTTCTTTATTTTCTGTTCCAGAATTAATAGAAGAAGTCAAGATGGGCTATCTTTCTGTTTTTTATCCCAAAGGATATGGTAAAAATGTTCTCCATTATGGTATTTGGAATGCAATTCCTTTTGTTGTTTTTGATAATAATACTTTAGAGTTGAGATTTGGATTGATTTTTGAACATAGACAAGTCGGTTTTGTTCCAGATGATTGGGTAAGTACTTCTATTACGGGAATTGACCTTCCTGAAATTGATTTTCTTATCCCAAATTCTAAAACTTTTTTAAGCTTTTCTCATGGTAGCTCTCAATGGCGTTCTACCGTTTTATTGACAGATGATCAACTTAAAAAATTGGAAGTGTACACTAAAGATACAGGTAGCCAAGATCCTATGGCAGATGTGTTTACGGTCAATCATCGTTTTGTCGATAGTAGCTCAAGACCTTACCTTATTGGTTTGAGACATAGAGCATTTTTTACTATTATGTTGCAAATGTATCAACATATTTCTAAAACGCCAGAAGTTAAAACATTCAAAGGATCTGATGAATTTCCAGCTGGAGCATTTTTTGATGAATTGAAAATTGAAAATGTTGTTACAGAAGAAATAGAAGTCACAGAAGCTTATGAATATGAAGACGGTGAGGAATATGAGTATGATATCACCACTGAATATGTAGAGGGTGAAGAAATGATTGAAGAAGGTGGCTATGAAGAAGGTACTGAAGAAGGTACTGAAGAAGGTGGCTATGAAGAAGGTACTGAAGAAGGTGGCTATGAAGAAGGTACTGAAGAAGGTGGCTACGTAGAAGAAGAAATTATAGAATAAACTTATTAAAAACAAAGATAAAAAGAGACCCATAGAGGTCTCTTTTTATTGATAAAAAATAACTTTACTGTTATAATAATTGTATAGAAT